>PKCW01000268.1 GCA_002862965.1 Pseudomonadota bacterium | reverse complement strand
GCCTGGGCCAGCCGCGCCAGGGTCTCGGCATGGCTCCCGCAGGGATAGCCGATGCGCAGGTCCACCCGCCAGCCGGCATCGGCCGGCCGGATCGCCTCGATCATGCCGGCGGTCACCAGGTCGCAACCGCTGTAGACGTCCTGCACTTCACCCAGCAGGGATTCGATGCGCGCGGGCCATTCGGCAGGCTCGGCCATGGCGGATTCTCCAAGCAGCAAAAGGCGGATTCTACGCCAGAACGCGGCGGCATCCCGGCTCCTGCATGGCATACTAGGGCCCATTTGCATCCGGACCGCCCGCCACCATGACCCAGCCGCGCCGCATCCTCGTCACCAGCGCCCTGCCCTATGCCAACGGGCCCATCCATCTGGGTCATCTGGTCGAATACATCCAGACCGACATCTGGGTGCGCTTCCAGCGCATGCGCGGGCATGAGTGCCTCTATGTCTGCGCCGACGATGCGCATGGCACGCCGATCATGCTCAAAGCGCGCGAGCACGGCATCGCGCCCGAGGTGCAGATCCAGCGCGTGTGGACCGAGCACACCGCCGATTTCGCCCGCTTCGGCATCGGTTTCGACCACTACCACACGACGCATTCGCCCGAGAACCGCCATTTCGCCGAGCTGATCTACACCCGGCTGCGCGACGCCGGCCACATCGTGCGCCGCAGCATCCGTCAGGCTTTCGATCCCGTGCAGCAGATGTTCCTGCCCGACCGCTTCATCAAGGGCGGTTGCCCGCGCTGTGGCGCGGCGGACCAGTACGGCGATTCCTGCGAGGTCTGCGGCGCGACCTACGCCCCGAGCGACCTCAGGAATCCCGTCTCCGTGCTCTCCGGCGCCGCGCCCGAGGCGCGCGATTCGGAGCACTATTTCTTTCGGCTGGCCGACTTCGAGCCCATGCTGCGCGAGTGGATCGCGGCGGGTGCGCTGCAGGGCGCGGTGCGCCACAAGCTGGACGAATGGTTCGAGGCCGGGCTCGCGGACTGGGACATCTCGCGCGATGCGCCCTATTTCGGCTTCGAGATTCCCGATGCGCCGGGCAAGTTCTTCTACGTCTGGCTGGACGCGCCCATCGGCTACATGGCGAGTTTCCAGGCGCTGTGCGAGCGGCGCGAGAATATCGGTGCTCCGTTGGCGTTCGATGATTTCTGGGCGCCGGGCGCGGACACCGAGCTGTATCACTTCATCGGCAAGGACATCGCCTATTTCCACACCCTGTTCTGGCCCGCGATGCTGCACGGCGCGGGCTTCCGCCTGCCGACCGCGGTGTTCGCCCATGGCTTCCTCACCGTCAACGGCCAGAAGATGTCGAAATCGCGCGGCACCTTCATCCGCGCCGAGACCTTCGCCCGCCACGTCGCACCCGAATACCTGCGCTACTACTTCGCCGCCAAGCTGGGCCCCGAGGTCGAGGACATCGACCTGAATCTGGAGGACTTCGCCGCGCGGGTGAATGCGGATCTGGTCGGCAAGCTCGCCAACATCGCCAGCCGTTGCGCCGGCTTCATCGGCAAACGCTTCGAGGGGCGGTTGAACAAGGTTCTGATCGGTGATGAAGACCCGCGGCGGAGCGACGATCACATCGATTCGCTCACCTCCGATCTGATGCGGGCTGCCGATGACATCGCCACCTGCTACGAGGGTCGCGACTACGCCCGCGCCGTGCGCCGGATCATGGCGCTGGCCGATGAGGTCAACGCCTTTATCGATCAGAAAAAACCTTGGGATCTGGCCAAGGATCCGGCACAAGCCGGGCACCTGCACCTTGTGGCCAGCGTCGCGCTCAATGCCTTCCGACTGCTGATCGTCTACCTGAAGCCCGTGCTGCCGGTCATGGCCGAGGCGGCGGAGCGCTTTCTGGGTGTGGCGCCGCTCACGTGGAACGACGCGGCGCGCCTGCTGCCAGAGGGTCATGTGATCGGCGCCTACCAGCATCTGGCGCGGCGCGTGGAACCCGAAGCACTGAGCAAACTGATCGCCGATTCGAAAGAAGCCGCCCCGAGCATCGCCGCGCCGGAACAGCCCGTGACCGCCCCCATTGCGCCGACCATCGGCATCGACGAGTTCGCGAAAATCGACCTGCGCATCGCGCGCATCGTCGCGGCCGAACAGGTGGCGGGCGCCGACAAGCTGCTGCGCCTGCAGCTCGATCTGGGCAGCGAGCAGCGCCAGGTGTTCGCCGGCATCAAGTCGGCCTACCGCCCGGAAGAGCTGACCGGCCGGCTCACGGTGATGGTTGCCAACCTCGCCCCGCGCCAGATGAAGTTCGGCCTCTCCGAGGGCATGGTGCTGGCTGCCGGCGACGGCAAGGGAATATTCCTGCTCGCGCCCGATGCCGGCGCCCAACCCGGCATGCGGGTGAAATGACGCGCCGGGGCCGGCCGATCCAGACACAGGCGCGGTGAGCCGTGACGACGCTCATCGCCACCGCCCTGCTGCAAAATGCCGTTCTCAGCCTGGGTCTGGGGCTCATACCGGCCTTGCTCCTTGCCCCGGTGCGGCTCGATCGCGTGGCCTGGGCCGGCCTGCTCGGCATCCCGCTGTCGATGTTCGTCGCCGCCTTCGACCATGCGACGCAGTTGCTGTGGCTGCGTCCGCAAGGATGGGAGGCGCTACGCCTGCCGCTGCTGCTGGGCCTGACGGCACTGCTGGCGCAGATCCTCGCCTTCGGTCTGCGCCGCCGGATCGCGCCGGACGCCCACGGGCCCCGCATCGCGCCCTGGTTCGGGCTCTACGGAACGCTGCTGGGCCTGGCCCTCGCCCTCATGCCGCCAGCGGCGTCCTTCGGCGCGGCGCTCGCCTCGGGTTTCGGCACGGCGGCGGGTGCCGCCCTCGTGCTCATCCCGCTGGCCGCCCTGCGGCATCATCTGGCCAGCGCCGACACGCCGCACGCCTTTCAGGGCCTGCCCATCGCGCTGGTGACGCTGGGACTCGCGGCACTGGCCTTTCTGGGGTTCAACGGCCTGGTGAAGGTCTAGCCGATGGCCTGGGTGATGCTGGCGGTCTGGGCGGGGCTCTTCGCGGCCTTGAGCGGAGCGTTGGCCGCACTGGCCCGACACCGGCCCGAGGAAACGGCGGCGCTCGCCGCGGCGCTGGATGCCCTGCTGCCGCAGACCCAGTGCGGGCAATGCGAACATCCCGGCTGCCACCCCTATGCTGCGGCCTTGGCGTCCGGCAGCGCCGCGCCCAACCGCTGCGTGCCGGGCGGCAGCCGGACGCGCGACCGCCTGCTCGAACGACTCGGGATCGATGAGGCCCGCGAGCGCTTCCCCGCCCCGCCGGTGCCCACCCCCACCGTGGCGCGCATCGACGAGATGCGCTGCGTCGCGTGCACGCTGTGCCTGGACGCCTGTCCGGTGGATGCCATCGTCGGCGCCCGCAGCTTTGCCCACACGGTCATTGCGGCGGAATGCACGGGCTGCGCGCTGTGCCTGCCGGTCTGCCCGGTCGACTGCATCGTGCTGACGCCGGCACCGCCCCTGTCCGACGGGCGGATTCCCGGGTATCCGGGTGCGGACGATCTCGCTTCGGTGCGGGCGCATGGCCCGCATTGAAACCGCCCGCTACGCCCCGCGCGGCGGTCTGGCGCTGGCGCCCGTCACGGGGCCGCCGCCCGCCTGGCGCGAAGCGCCGGTGCCGCCGGTGCTCGCGTTGCCTCTGGAACAACAGGCCGGCGCTGAGGCGATACCCTGCGTGGCGGTCGGCGACCGGGTCCAACGCGGCCAGTGCATCGCCCGTCCACCCGGCGCCTGGGACGCAGCCATTCACGCCAGCAGTTCCGGCGAAGTCGTCGCCATCGCGCCCTGCCCGGTGGCGCTGCACACGGTCGCGCCGCGGCCCTGCATCCTGATCCGCACCGACGGCGCGGACAGCGCCGTCGCTCCGTTGCCCCCCTGCGATCCGGCGCGGGAGTCGCGCGCCGCGGTGCTGCGCCGCCTCGCCGAGGCCGGCGTGGTCGGGCTGGGCGGGGCGGTGTTCTCGACCGCCGCCAAGCTGGCTCGCGCCGACGCGCCGATCACCACGCTGATCGTCAACGCGGCCGAGTGCGAACCGCACATCCGCTGCGACGAGGCCCTGCTGGCCCACGCGCCCGCGCACATCGCCGCGGGCATCCAGGCGCTCGCCGTCTTCCTCGGCCAGCCCGAGGTGCTGATCGGGCTCAAGGAAACGCTCGATCCACGGCCCTTGGCCGCCGCGCTGGACGCCGCGGGCTCGAGCGCTGCGCGCATCATCCGCGTGCCGGCGCGCTACACCGCCGGCGCCGAGGACGTGCTGATCCGCCTGCTGACCGGGCGCGAAGTCCCGCGCGGCGCCCTGCCCCTGGACATCGGCTGCGTGTGCCTGAACGTGGCCACCGTGGTGGCCGCCGGGCGCGCGTTGCTGGCCGGCGAGCCGCTCACCACGCGGGTGGTCAGCGTCAGTGGACGCGACCTGTCCGGCAGCGCCAACCTGATCACCCGTCTGGGCACGCCGGTGTCGGCGCTCCTCGCCGCGTGTGGCGGCGCCGTAGCCCCGGGTCAGCGTGTCATCCTGGGCGGCCCCATGATGGGCGTGGAACTGGCGAACACCGAGATCCCCATCACCAAGGCCAGCCAGGCCGTGTGGATGCCCGGAGCGGGAGATCTGCCCGCGCCGGGTCCCGAACGGGCCTGCATCCGCTGCGGCGCCTGTGTCACCGCCTGCCCGGTGAACCTGTTGCCGCAACAACTGCACTGGCATGCCCGCGCCGCGGACCCCGAAGCCCTGACCGCCCACGGGCTGGAGGTGTGCATCGAGTGCGGCTGTTGTGACGTGGTCTGTCCCAGCCAGATTCCGCTGGTCGCGCGCTTTCGTGCCGCCAAGGCGGCGCTCGCCGAGGTGCAGGTGCTCGACCTGAGGGCCCGCTGGCTGAAGGATCGTTTCGTCGCTCACGGGGCCCGTCTCGATGCGCGCACGGCGCGCGCGGCGGAAGAGACCGCCCTGCGCCGCGAGGATCCGCGCGCACGGCTGGCCCGGCTGCGCGCACATCGGGCGCGCAAGGACGCCGACGAGGGAAGCGCATGAATCCGGCGCCGCGACCGGAGACGCCGCTCTGGCCCCATGCCCGCCCCGTGGCCTGGGTCATGACGCAGGTCCTGCTGGCGCTCCTGCCGGGCGCGGCGGTGACGCTCTGGTGCCGCGGCCCCGGGGTGGCGGTGAACCTCGCGCTCTGTCTCGCAACCGCCTATGCCTGCGAGGCCGCCGCCCTGCGCCTGCGCAACCGTCCCGTGTCGCCGGCCCTGGGCGACGGCAGCGTGGCGGTGACCGCGGCGCTCATCGCCTTGTCCCTGCCGCCCTGGCTGCCGCTGCCGCTGCCCGTGCTGGGCACTGCCTTTGCGGTCCTGATCGTCAAGCAGGCCTATGGCGGGCTGGGCCAGAATCCGTTCAATCCCGCCATGGCCGCCTATGCCCTGTTGCTGGTGAGCTTTCCGGTGGCCATGACGCGCTGGCCGGCGGCGGCAGCCGCCTGGGATTGGGGCGCGGCCTGGCAGGCCTGGAGCGGCGGCGTGCCGGCATGGGACGGACTGACCAGCGCCACACCGCTCGGGGACGTGCGCACGCGCCTGACGCTCACGCACACGCTCTCGGAAATCGCCGCCCGCGGTGGCCCCGTCGGCGCACCGGCCGGCTGGGCGATCAACGGGGCCTATGGCCTGGGCGGCCTGTATCTCCTGGCGCGCGGCATCATCGGCTGGCGCATTCCGGTCGCCGTGCTCGGCGCTCTGGCCCTCTGCGCCATGGGTTTTCAGGCCGTGGACGCCGACCGCTACCCGTCCGCGCTGTTCCACCTCAGCCAGGGCGCCGCCCTGCTGGGCGCCTTTTTCATTGCCACCGACCCGGTCTCGGCCAGCACCACGCCGCGCGGGCGGCTGATCTATGGCGCCGGCGTCGGCGCGCTGGCCTACCTGATCCGGACCTTCGGCGCCTACCCGGACGGTTTCGCCTTTGCCGTGCTGCTGATGAACCTCGCCGTGCCGCTCATCGACCGCCTGACCATCCCGAGGCCCTATGGCAGCCCCCGAGACGACTGAGCGCCCCGACCCGGCCGCCTTCAGGGCGGGCCTCGCGCTCGGCGGCGCGGCGCTGGTGGTGTTCGCGCTGGTGCTCGCCACCGTGCACTGGACCGAGCCGCGCATGGCGCAGAACCGGGCCCGGGACGCGCTGGCCCTAGTGCGCGAGATCGCCGGTGCCGAGGCGGACCCGCCTGGCGCACTGCGGCCCCTGAGGCTTCCGCCGGCGGGGGAACTGCACCAGAATACGGCCTTCACGGCCTATCAACTGCTGATCGACGGCCGCGTGGCGAGCGTCATCCTGCCCGCCGTGGCGCCCGACGGCTACAGCGGGCGCATCGAACTTCTGGTCGGCATCGATGACCAGGGTCGTGTCACGCGGGTGCGGGTGACGCGCCACCACGAAACCGTGGGGCTCGGCGATCGCATCGACCGCGCGCGGTCGGCCTGGATCACCCAGTTCGACGGCCGCAGCCTCACCGACCCGGTACAGGAGCGCTGGAACGTGCGCAAGGACGGCGGCGATTTCGACCAGATCACCGGCGCGACCCTGACGCCGCGGGCCGTGATCCACGCCGTCGCTGCGGCGCTGCAATACGCCGCGCGCCACCGCGAGCCGTTGTTCGATCCCGCAGGGCAGGCTGCGCCGTGAAGCGTCTCCCCGACCTGCCGACCCCCGCTGCGCTGACGGCCGCCATCCCGCTGGCCGTGGGCAGCACCTCGCTCGTCGGCGGACTGGCCCTCGCCCTTTCGACCGCGGCCCTCCATGGGCTTTGGCGCGCGCTGCGAGCGCCGCTGGACGCCCGCCTCGCTGCGCCGCTGCGCCTGGCGCTGGCGGCCCTGGTCCTGGGCGGGCTCACCGCCATCGTCGACCGCTTGCTCGACACCGGCCTGCACGGCCTGCACCCCGCCGTGGCCGGTCCCCTGCCGCTCGCGATCGCGGCCGTCCTGCTGCTGGAAGCCGCGTCCGCATCGCATGCACCGGGCGCCGCGAAAGAGACGGGGCGCTGGCGTGACGCATGCTTGCTCGCTGCGCTGCCGCCCCTGATCGGCGCGCTGCGCGAGGGCTTGGGCGCGCTGTCCATCGGCCGCGTGCCGCACACGGCCGGCGGCCCCATCCCCATGCCCGAAATCCCGGTCTTTCCGATCGCCATCTGGCCGGCCGGCGGATTCATACTGCTCGCCCTGCTGGTGGCCGGCTGGCGCGCGCTCGAGGCCCGGCGCGGAGCGGCGCCCCGATGACGCCGGAGCACTGCGCGGAACTCTTCGCCCGGCTCGCGGCCGCCAATCCCGAGCCCAGGACCGAACTCGTCTATCACAACCCCTATCAATTGCTGGTGGCCGTCATTCTTTCGGCGCAGGCCACCGACGTGGGGGTGAACAAGGCCACCGGCCCCTTGTTCGCGCACGTCCGCACGCCGCAGGACATGCTCACCCTGGGCGAGGAAGGACTGCGGCAGGCCATCCGCAGCATCGGCCTCTATCCGTCCAAGGCGCGCCACGTCATGGCCATGAGCCGGATGCTGGTGGAGCTCCACGAGGGGCAGGTGCCGCGCAGCCGCGAGGCGCTCGAAGCCCTGCCCGGCGTGGGCCGCAAGACCGCCAACGTGGTGCTCAACGTCGTGTTCGGCGAACCGACGCTGGCGGTGGACACCCACATCTTCCGCGTCGCCAACCGCACCGGACTCGCGCCCGGCAAGACGGTGCGGGAGGTCGAGGACCAACTGCTGCGCTGCGTGCCGCCGGCCTACCGCCAGCATGCGCATCACTGGCTGATCCTGCATGGCCGCTACGTCTGCCGGGCGCGCCGGCCGCTGTGCGACCGCTGCCCCATCCATGACCTGTGCGCCAGTGCGCCGCTGTTTCCGCCCATGGCGGACGGCGCGCCCGCCCGGTCCGCCGCACCCGCATCCGGAGCCCACTGAATGTTCGGTCATGATCGCGCCACGCTGCGCGCCCAATATGGAGCCGCCTGGCGCAAGGCACGCGCGGGAGCAATGCTCAGCCCGCTGGAACAGGCCCTGGCGACGCTGATCGAGGAGCATCCCGAGTACCACGCCCTGTTCGGCGAGGATGACGATGCCGCGCGGCGGCGCGAGTTTTCGCCGGATGCCGGACAGGAGAATCCGTTCCTGCACCTGGGACTGCACATGGCCCTGCGCGAACAGGTCGCGACCGATCGGCCGGCCGGCATCCGCCGCATCCACCGGCGCCTCGCCGCCCGTCAAGGTTCGCCGCATGCGGCCGAGCATGTGATGATGCACTGCCTGGGGCAGGCGCTGTGGGAAGCGCAGCGGGCCGGCCGGCCGCCCGACGAAGGCCGCTATCTCGACTGCCTGAACAGGCTCTAGCGCGACGACACCGCGAGGACTGCATGGAACCGGCACCGATCCCGCGCCCTGCCGACAGCACCCGGCTGCAGAACCTCATGCGGGAGGTGACGGAGCTGCTGCGCAAGCAGCATCTGGTCGAGCATCTGCTCGAGCGCACCGCCACGCCGCGCCCGGTGCTGGAACAGCAGGTCCTGCACCGCCAGCATCTGAGCGAACTGGAACGCAAGCTCGGCCAGTTGCACCCGGCCGACATCGCCCACATCCTCGAAGCCCTGCCGCCGGAGGACCGGCTGACCGTCTGGGATCTGGTCCGCGCCGATCTGGACGGGGAAATCCTGCTCGAGGTCTCGGACGCCGTCCGTGAAAGCCTCATCGCCCGCATGGATCAGGCCGAGTTGCAGGCCGCGGCAGCCCAGCTCGACGCGGACGAACTGGCGGACCTGGCGGCGGATCTGCCGCGCGACGTGCTGCAGCGCGTGCTCGATGCCATGGACGCGCAGAACCGCGCCCACCTGCAGGCCGCCCTGGCCTATCCCGACGACAGCGTGGGCGCGCTGATGGACTACGCGCCGGTCATCATCCGCGAGGACATCAGCCTGGACGTCGTGTACCGCTATCTGCGGCGCATGGGCGAACTGCCCGACCACACCGACAAGCTGTTCGTCACCGACCGCCGTGGACAGCTCAGTGGCGTCCTCCTGCTGCGCCGGCTGGTGGCGGAGGATCCCGAGCGTCGGGTCTCCGAGGTGATGGCGCGCGATGTCGTGACCTTTTCGCCGCTGGACGATGCCGCCGGCGCGGCGCAGGCCTTCGAGCGTTACGACCTCGTCTCGGCGCCGGTGATCGACGAGCGGCGCCGGGTCGTGGGCCGCCTGACCATCGACGTGGTGGTCGACTACCTGCAGGCGCTGCGCAACGCCGAGATGCTGGGGCGGGCCGGTCTGCGCGAAGACGAGGATCTCTTTGCCGGCGTGGGACCCAGCATCCGCAACCGCTGGCCCTGGCTGGCCGTGAACCTCGTCACGGCGCTCGTCGCCTCGCGCGTCATCGGCCTGTTCGAAGGCACGATCGAGCGGCTGGTCGCGCTGGCAGCATTGATGCCCATCGTCGCCGGCATCGGCGGCAATACGGGCAACCAGACCTCGGCCCTGATCATTCGGGCCCTGGCCCTCGATCAGTTGAACGACAGCAACACCCACCGGCTGATCCGCAAGGAGCTGCGGGTTGCCCTCATCAACGGCCTCGTCTGGGGCGCCATCGTCGGGGCCGTGGCGTTTGCGCTCTACGGCAACCCGAAGCTCGGCATCGTCATGAGCGCCGCGATGCTGCTCAATCTGCTGCTGGCGGCCATGGCCGGGATGTCCATCCCGCTCGCCATGCATCGCCTGCGCCGCGACCCGGCCCTGGGCTCGAGCGTGCTGCTCACGGCCACGACCGACAGCGGCGGGTTCTTCATTTTCCTCGGGCTGGCGAGCCTGTTCCTGCAATGAGCGCACAGCGGCGCGCCCCCCACCGCAGGCGGTTTGCCGCGCCGTTGCAGGCGACGCTGGTGCTGAGCGGTGTCCTGCTCGCCGCCTGCGCGCCGCCCCCGGCGCCGCCCCCGGCGCCCCTGACCGTTGCCGGACGCGCGGGCGACCTCCCGGCGCGGCGTCTGGAAGTGGTGTCCCAGGCCTTGGCCATGACCGGGCAGCCCTATCGCTCGGGCGGGGCCGCACCCGGCGGCTTCGACTGCAGCGGACTGGTGTCCTATGCCTATGCCCAGGCCGGTTTCCGCCTGCCGCGCCGTGCCATCGAGCAGGCCGAGCGGGCGCGACGGCTGCCGCCACGGGCGCTGCAACCCGGCGATCTGCTGTTCTTCCGCATCGACGGAACCGTCTCCCACGTCGGCATCTACATGGGCGACGGGCGCATGGTCCACGCCCCTTCCTCGGGCAAGACGGTGCGCGTCGACACCATCGATGCGCGCTATTGGGCCCCACGCTACGCCGGCGCCATCCCCATGCAGCAACTGCTCGCGGACGCCTCCTGATGCTCCGATGGCCGCTGTCGCGACGACTGGGCCGGCGATGACACGAAACGCGGCTGAACCCTGCACCCGTTCCAGCTATCTTTGAACGAGCGCAACCCTTCCGGAGAAACGCCCATGGTCCCCGCACCACTTCCCTTCTCGACCCACCAGATCGTCATCATCGGTGGGGGCGCCGCCGGGCTGGCCGTCGCCGCGCGCCTGATGCGCCTGAACAACCGGCTGGACGTCGCGGTCATCGAACCGGCCGAGTTTCACTACTACCAGCCCGGCTGGACCCTGGTCGGCGCCGGCGTTTTCGCCGACACGCACACGCGCCGGTCGATGGCCGGCCTGATGCCGATGGGCGTCACCTGGATCCGCAACGCGGTGGCGGGCATCGAGCCCGACCACAATCAGCTGATCCTCGCCGACGGCCAGACCATCGGCTATGAGCACCTGATCGTCTGCTCCGGCATCGTCTGCGACTGGGATGCCATTGCGGGGCTCGCCGACACGCTGGGCCGGAACGGTGTGTGCAGCAACTACCGCTATGATCTGGCGCCCTACACCTGGCGGTGCATCCAGGACTTCACAGGCGGCAATGCCGTCTTCACCGCCGCGCCCATGCCGTTCAAATGCCCCGGCGCGCCACAGAAGATCCTGTATCTGGCCGCCGATCACTTCCAGCGCAACGGCCGGGCGGCCGCGCTGCACTACTACTGCGCCACCCCGACGATCTTCGGCGTGCCGCCCTTCGCCCGCGCCCTGGAAAAAGTGGCGGATCGCTATGGCGTCGAACGCCACTATCAGCACAACCTGGTGGCCGTGGACGGCGCCGGGCGCGTGGCGACCTTCGAACAGACCGGTCCGGACGGCCAGAAGACCCGGATCGAGCAGCCGTTCGACCTGCTGCACGTCACGCCGCCCCAGCGACCCGCCGACTTCATCCGGACCAGCGCGCTCGCCAACGCGGCCGGTTATGTGGACGTCGACAAGTTCAGCCTGCGCCATGTGCGGTACCCGAACGTCCATGCCCTGGGAGACGTGGCCTCGACCCCGAATTCCAAGACCGCCGGCGCGGTGCGCCAGCAGGCCCCGGTGGTGGTCAGGAACCTGCTCGCCCAGCTCGCCGGCAAGGAAGGCAGCGCGCGCTACGACGGCTACGGCACCTGCCCGCTGACCACCGCGAACGGCCGGGTGATGCTGGCGGAATTCGTCTACGACGGCGTGGTGACCCCGACCTTCCCGCTCAACCCCTACGTGGAACGGCGCAGCATGTGGTGGCTCAAGACCAGCCTGCTGCCCTTCCTGTACTGGGAAGTCATGCTGCGCGGCTACCAGATCGACCGGCCCCACCATCGCGTCCGCAACGACCCGGAGCCGGCGTGAACGGCGCTATGCGAAAAGCGTGAACTTGCCGTCCCGGCTCCAGTCGATAAGCTCAGGCTATCGCCCGTAAACATTTTTTTCATTTCATTTATCTGCCCCGATTGCATAACATGAGCCCGTCCCGGACCTTCACCCACAAGGAGTTCAGCCATGAGCGTTCTGGTTAGCCAATCTGCCCCAGACTTTACCGCCGCCGCCGTCATGCCCGATGGCAGCATCAAGGACGACTTCCGCCTGTCCGACTACAAGGGCCAGTACGTCGTGCTGTTCTTCTGGCCGCTCGACTTCACCTTCGTGTGCCCGTCGGAAATCATTGCCCACGACCACCGCGTGTCCAAGTTCAAGGAACTGGGCGTGCAGGTCATCGGCGTCTCCATCGACTCGCCGTTCACCCACCACGCCTGGCGCAACACGCCGGTCGACAAGGGCGGCATCGGCGCGGTGCAGTTCCCCATCGTTGCGGACGTGCGCCACGAGATCGTGCGCGCCTATGGCGTCGAGCATCCGGACGGCGTGGCACTGCGCGCGTCCTTCCTGATCGACAAGAACGGCGTCGTGCAGCATCAGGTGGTCAACAACCTGCCGCTGGGGCGCGAAGTCGACGAGATGCTGCGTCTGGCCGAAGCGCTGCAGTTCACCGAAGAACACGGCGAGGTCTGCCCGGCCGGCTGGCGCAAGGGCAAGCCCGGCATGAAGCCGACCGCCGAGGGCGTGGCCAGCTATCTGGCCTCCCACAGCAGCGAACTGTAAGCGCAGGTCGACTGTGGCCGAGGCCGGCGCTCGCGGCTGGCTTCGGCCTTCCCCCGTTTCTTCCAGGCTTTGAGGAATTCCCATGGGCCAGAGTACCCACGCGCGTTTGCTGATCCTCGGTTCCGGTCCGGCCGGCTACACGGCCGCCATCTATGCCGCGCGCGCCAATCTCAAGCCCGTGCTGATCACGGGCATCCAGATGGGCGGCCAGTTGACCACCACCACCGAGGTCGACAACTGGCCCGGCGGCGCGGAAGGGTTGCAGGGCCCCGGCCTCATGGAGGAACTGAAAGCCCATGCCGAGCGCTTCGACACCCGGATCGTGTTCGATCACATCCACACCGCCGAGCTCCGGCAGCGGCCCTTCCGGCTGGAAGGCGACAGCGGCGTCTACACCTGTGATGCGCTGATCATCGCGACCGGCGCCAGCGCCCGTTACCTTGGCCTGCCCTCCGAGGAGGCCTTCATGGGCAAGGGCGTCTCGGCCTGCGCCACCTGTGACGGGTTCTTCTACCGCAACCAGCGCGTCGCCGTGATCGGCGGCGGCAACACGGCGGTCGAGGAAGCGCTTTACCTATCCAACATCGCGGCCCACGTCACGGTCGTCCACCGCCGCGATCGTTTCCGGGCCGAAAAGATCCTGCAGGACAAACTGTTCGCACGCGAGCGCGAAGGCAAGGTCAGCCTGCTGTGGAATCACGAACTCGACGAGGTGCTGGGCGACGCATCCGGTGTCACGGGCCTGCGGGCGCGCGCCACCACCGGCGAGACCCGGGACATCGCCGTCGCCGGCGTGTTCATCGCCATCGGCCACACCCCCAACAGCCAGCTCTTCGAGGGACAGCTCGAGATGCAGGGCGGCTATCTCAAGGTCAAGAGCGGCCTGGAGGGCAACGCGACGGCCACCTCCATCCCCGGCGTGTTCGCTGCCGGCGACGTCATGGATCACGTGTATCGCCAGGCGATCACTTCCGCCGGCACCGGCTGCATGGCTGCGCTCGACGCCGAACGTTATCTCGACAACCCGTCCTGAGCGCGACGGCGTGAGGGTTGCCCGCGAGGCATGCCGCCTGACGCCTGCGCTCATCGCCACCGGACGCCGCTGCGCGGGATCGCAGGCCCATGCGGATCCGCGCACGAGCCGCCGGCGAGCCCGGAAGCGCGCTTTTCCTTGACGCTCACCGAGGCGTCGGCTAGGATTTGCGGCTTGTCGTTCCCCGGTAGCTCAGTCGGTAGAGCAGGTGACTGTTAATCACCGGGTCGGCGGTTCGAGTCCGTCCCGGGGAGCCATCCAACGAAATGAAAAACCGGGCAGTGCCCGGTTTTTTGTTGCCCCGGATTCACCCGGGCCAGGCCGACGTCGATTTTCAGCCGACGAACCGGCGCGCGGCGGCTGCCGTTGCCTCGCAGGACTTGGCCATCTCCTCGCAAATCGCATGCTGATCCGCGTGCTTGCGGCATTCCTTGGCGCAATCCTCGCATTCCCTCATGCAGACATCCGCCATCGCCCTGGCATGGGGCGAGTCATTGAGCGTGAGCTTGACGGCCGCCGCGCACACCGCAATCGTGTTCTCCACCAGAACGCCGCATTGTGCCAGCGTCGTGTCACCCGCCTTGAAGGTCTGGAAAATGTGCGCCAGACAGGTGTTGCCGACGGTCACGCAATCGGCCGCTGCGGCACCGAAGGTCGCGGCGGGTTTGCCGCGAGCAATCCCATGCACATGGCCCTTGGGCTCTTCCGCCCCTGCCACCAAGGGCATGCCTCCCACGGCCGCCAACGCGCCCATGGCGGCAAGGACGCGGCGGCGGGTCACCGCCATGGCGCGGCTGGTGGGCTGTTCTTCTTCGGTCGCTGCCGGAATCACGGTACCGGTCGCATCGGTCATAAACGTCTCCTCCTCATCAGGGACCAAGGGCTTGGTGGCGCAGCCCGCCAAGGTACAGGACCGTTTTAGCCCAGGGGCCG
>PKCW01000287.1 GCA_002862965.1 Pseudomonadota bacterium | reverse complement strand
AGCAAGGGGGCCCGGATGCCGCCTCGCTCCAGGCCTGGCTGGCCTTCAACGATCTCATTGCCGCCGGTCCGCCGCCGCAAGCCTTGCAGGACATGCTGGAAAAATGGCCTGAGGATCTGGAAGCCCGATACCGCCTGGCCATCTGGCGTCTGCTCGGCGGGGATGCCGAAGCGGCCATCGATGCGCTGCTGGCGATCATGCAGAAGGACCGGAAATTCCACGACGACGGCGCCCGCAAGACGCTGCTGCAGGTCTTCGACTACCTCGGCAACGATCACCCCCTGGTTCGCCGTGCGCGGGGCCGCATGGCAATGCTGCTGAACTGAACCATCGCCATACCCACCTGCTCAGGGATGCATCCCATGGACCAACCGACGCTGCCCCGCATCGGCGTATGCGGCGATCGCTTCGTCGATGCCCACGGCCGCGAGGTGATGCTGCGCGGCGTCAACCTGGGCGGCGATTGCAAGGTGCCCTTTCCGCACGGCGGCACCCATATCCCCGGCGATTTTTCCGACCACCGCGCGGTGTCCTTCATCGGGCGACCGTTTCCGCTGGCCGAGGCCGATACGCACTTCCGCCGGCTGCGCCTTTGGGGCTTCAACTGCCTGCGCCTGCTGACGACCTGGGAAGCCGTCGAGCACGCCGGGCCGGGCTGCCATGACGAGGCGTATCTCGATTATTACGCGCGCCTATGCGAGATTGCCGGAACGTATGGGTTTTATGTGCTGGTCGACTTCCATCAGGACGTCTTCAGTCGGATGACCGGCGGTGATGGAGCGCCCGGTTGGGTGTTCGAAGCCGTCGGCCTGGACTTCACCCGCTTTGCCGCCGCCGATGCCGCGCATGTGCTGCAGGCCTGCTACGACTATCACGATCCGCGCCCGCGCCAGCCGGAACGCTATGCTCAGATGAGCTGGGCCAACAACTACAACATGCCGGCCAACGGCGTGATGTGGACCCTGTTTTTCGGTGGCGCCCGCTTCACGCCCGATTTCCACATCGACGGGCAGAACGTCCAGGACTACCTACAGCGCCATTTCTTCGGCGCGCAGCGGGCCTTGGCCGAGCGCGTCGCTCACCTGCCTCATGTGATGGGTTTCGACATCCTGAACGAACCCAACGGCGGCTGGATCGGCCGCTCCTTGAGCCACCCGCACATCCGGAAAACGGCGGAGGATCCCCGGCCCGTCCTGCCCGGCCCGGCCTGGACGCCGCTCGACAGCCTCGCCGCCCTGCAGGGGATGCGCCGCGAGCTCCCCGACATGGCCGTGTCACTGCGGCATCTGGGTGTCGTCCGGAAAGGCACCCGGATCGTCAATCCGCAGGGCGTACGGGCGTGGCTGCCGGGCCGGGAGGATCCCTTCGAGGCCGCCGGCGTCTACCGGCATGAAGGCGGCCAGATCACCCCTCGGCGTGAGGATTTCTTCCAGCAACAGGACGGCCAACGCGTCGACTTCACCAACGATCATCTGGCGCCGTTCTACGAGCGGGCCGCCGCCAGTCTGCGCGCCGTGCGCCCCGACTGGCTGGTCTTTGCCGAGCCCGATCTGCTGGCCGATCCGCAGCACAGCTTTCCCCGTCGGTTGCCCCTGAACACGGTCAACGCCGGGCATTGCTACGACGTGACGACCCTGTTGCTCAAGCGGGTGCTGGAGCCCATCGGCGTCAATGTCATGCACGGCCGCGTGTTGTTCGGCGCCCGCCGGATCGAGGCCGATTACCGGCGCGAGCTGATGCAGGTGCAGCGCTGCTCGCAGCGCGTGGAAGGCGGCTGCCCGACCCTCATCGGCGAGTTCGGCATCCCCTTCGATCTGCGTGACGGGCGCGCCTATCGCGCCTTTGCCGCCGGTGACCACGGGCCCCGTCCCTGGCGCGCGCATGTGCGCGCCCTGGAGCGCATGTACAACGCGCTCGACAGCCTGGGGCTCAGCGCCATGCAGTGGAACTACACGGCGAGCAATCGCAATCATCTGGCGATCGGAGACGGCTGGAACCAGGAGGACTTGAGCATCTTCAGCGAGGATCAGCGCACCGACGCCGCGGACCTCGACAGTGGCGGGCGGGCGCTCGACGGCTTCGTGCGCCCCTATGCCCGCTTCATCCAGGGGCGCCTGCAGCGCATGCAGTTCGACTCCCGCAAGCCGGGGTTCGAACTCTGCTTCGATGCCGATCCCGATGTGGCGGCGCCGACCGAAATCTTCATCCCCGCCCGCCGCTTTCCGAACGGTTACCGCCTCGATGCCCCGGATCTGGTCCGGGAGGAGAGCCGCTCCGCCGACACGATCTGCCTGCGGGCCATGACGAAAGGGCGCCGCACGGTCCGCATCACCGGCTGAGCGCCGCTGCCGGTTGCAGTGGAGCCATGTTGGAACTCGGCGTGCATCCAAGAAAGCACTCGGCGGGCTGACACCAGCCGCCTATGCCAAACAGATGGCCAAGATCGGCTATCCTAACCCAGGACTCTAAATGGCCCCGCTACTGAAACCGGGAGAACGTCGGGGACGGTTTAGCATTTCTAAGGGTTGGCGACATGCAGTGCTTCAATCTTCTTGCAATTGAGTCGACAACCCATGTGCCGAAAAACCGGAGGGTGACTAACCTCGACTGCTGTCAGAGCATGGCTAAGCAGCAAGGCACTCCAAGTGATCGAATTTGATATAACGCAGTCTTTCTGAACGTAAAGAGTTGCTTACTGAGCGCCTAGGTAATCCAATGAATATCGTGGCTGAACTGACTTCAAACATGCCACCGGCGCTAGCCGGGGTGGGCGTTGTCATCGCCGTACTCTTGCTCGTTTTTATTTTCCGCTTCTTTTTGCCGGGAGTCCGGCTGCTGCTCTGTCTAAGAAAAGTCCGGTCCCAATTGAAATCGAGCGGGCAGGATCGCCTGGCAGATCTCCAGAGCTTCTTTGCAATAGACGATACGCTCAAGCATCTCTGGAAAGAGTTTCGGGACACATTGCATGAGCAGCGCGAAGAGCGCCATGGCGAGCTAGTCACGGTGGCTTGGCGTGCAACGACCCCCGCGGCATCGTTCTTCAATGGGCAGAGCGTAATCGATGACCGATTGAAGACGGAATTTTTTAAACACCTGCCGGGAATTTTCACTGGCCTTGGTATTATCGGAACCTTTTCTGGTCTGATTATCGGTTTGCAAAACTTCGAGGTGCCAGACGATCCCTTGAGAGTTCGGGCGAGTCTGGAAGCGCTTTTGCACGGGGTTTTTGAGGCATTTATCGTCTCGGCCTGTGCGATTGGCCTTGCAATGATCGCAACATTGCTGGAGAAGGGGTTATTGGCATCGCTATATGGGCTAACTGAGGAAATTTGCGCGCAACTCGATGACCGGTTTGCCATGGGCGCGGGAGAGGAGTACCTGGCGCGTCTTGTTTCGGCTTCGGAAAATGCCTCTGCTCAATCGAATATCCTCAAGGATGCGCTGGTCGGCGATCTCAAGGTCTTGCTGCAGGACATGACTAAGCAGCAGATTCTCGCCCAGAAAGTGACCTCCGAAACCCTGGGCAAGCAGATCATAGGCGGCATCGAGGCGAGTCTGCAGGCGCCTTTGCACCGAATTGGCGAGGTTGTGGCCCAAGCCAGTGGCGACCAAAGCGCTGTTGCGACAGATCTGCTGAAAGATGTCATGGCGAGTTTCAGCCAACGTCTGAACGATCTTTTTGGCGGTCAGATTTCCGGCATTCAGGAGTTGAATCAAAAAAGCGCGCAGGCGATGCAGGACGCCGTGACGTCTCTCAATGCGCTGGTAGGTCAGATGACGGAGCAAGGCCGGCAATCAAGCGATCTCATGGCTCAAAAGATGGCGAAAGCGGTCGAAGAAATGGAATACCGGCAGGCCGAACTCAATGAACAGACGCGCTATTTCGTAGAAAATCTCAACAAGTTGATATCCAACGCGCAGAGCGAGACAAGTGGTAAGCTGAATGAATCCATTAGCCACCTTGGCGAGCAGATGGGCAACATGATCGGCACGCTTCAGTCGCAAGCCACACAGGCGCATAGCGAGCAGCAACGCCGTGAACAGGATTTGGCGGAGCGGACGAGCGGCATGGTATCGAATCTTGGAGATTCCGTAGCGGACGTCGTCCGTCAGATGGCCGAATCGACGGCGCAGATGCAGCACAGCGTGTCCTCTCTGGAACGCACCACAACCGACGCGGTCGGTCGTCTTAATGACGGAGCCCGAACACTGGAACGGGGAGCGATCGCTTTCGCTCAGGCCGGCGATCGGGTAACTGGTACGCTGGATCAAGCGGCGGCGCTAGCCAGCAAGCTGACGGAAGTCAGCGGTGGGCTCACGGCATCAGCACATGCCTTGCAAACGGTGCTCACCGATTACCGGGGCAATCGTGATGCGACAGCAGCTATGCTCACTGAACTACGCGGCGTCGTTGAGTCCGCCAAAAAGGAAGCTTCTCTGACCCATGAGGCGCTGGAACGCATCCAGACGGCGGCAACCAAGCTGGGGCAGGCCCAAAAAGACACGGAGACGTATCTGGAAGGGGTGTCCAATGTGCTCGTCCTGGCCCACGAGAAGTTTTCAGATGGGCTGACACGCACCCTGGACCGTGCCAACGGGGACTTCCATGCCAAGCTCAGCAATGCGGTCGGTTTGCTCAGCTCCGCCATTCAGGAGTTTGAAAACACGCTTGCCGACGCATCGGCAATTAATCGGTAAGCCATGGTCGGCCAGCCGTTTGGTGCAAAGGCGCGCGCGCGCGATGAGGCGGAAAAGCCGTTCTGGATCTCCTATGCCGATCTGATGACTGCATTGATGGTGCTGTTTTTGGTGGTTATGGCCGTGGCGCTCTTGGCGGTAACAAAGACCGTTTCCCAGCGCGAACAGGAGGAAGTGCAGCACCGCCAGGACATTGAGCGGCTGCTGGACCGGTTTGACGCGGTATCACGGCAGGAACGATTCCGAGGCATCACCATCGATCGCGATCGCAATGTGGTTGACTTCGGCTCGCGGGCACAATTTCCGTTTGCCAAATCGACGCTGACGGTGGACCAGCAGCGATTGCTACGTGCCTTTGTCCCGGAGATTCTGGCGATTGCCAATGACGATCTTGGGCAGCGGGTGCTCAAGGAGATCGTCGTTGATGGCTTTACCGACAAGACCGGTTCCTACCTCTCCAACCTTGATCTCAGCCTGCAGCGGAGTCAGCGTGTGCTGTGCGCCTTGTTCGCAAGGCCAGTACAGGGCGAAGCCGCAATGAGCGCAGATCAACTCGAACAGATCCGCGCGCTGTTCGTAGTAGGTGGCTATTCTTTCAACGCTGCCAAAGCGACCGATGAGGAGAGCCGCCGAGTCGAAATGCGTCTGCAATTTCTCGGCATCCACGAAAGCCGCCGCCCGGCCGAAGGGGTTGCGCGCGGCGACTTTGGCACCTGCGTACTCTCCGGACCATGAGCGCGCTGGACCGACTCAAAATTCTGCTTGATCGCGGCTCCGAAAAGGCACTCGCGCGAGAATGGCATGCGGATCATTCGATCGATGGACATATCCAAAGGCTTGACGGGTACCAACGCCAGGGTATGGCAATCCCTGAGCGAGATGTGCAGGAAGAAGCCGTCCGGCGCTTCTGGACCAGCCACCGGATCAATTCCCTCCGGGAGGCGCGGCTGGTGTCCTATGGCGTGGCACTGCCGGTTGGGCAGAAGCGGCTGAGGATCATCGAAGACAAAGAACGATTTCCGGCGTTGCTCGAAGGCGTGGATCGGTACCTGTCGCGACCACGACAATACCGTCGCTGTTACCAAGGGCTGCTTTCGGGCTACTTCGGCTATGACCCAGAGGCAGCAGAAACTCCAAGCACGGGTCGTGAAAACTGGAAACACCTCCGAAGCTATCTCGGATCAAACTCAGTGGGGGTTCGTGAGGGTACCCGCAATCCGCAATGGACTGAGTCGCTCCAGCGACATCCGACGCTGTTTGGCGAGGAGCCTTGTGAGCCGTACGGTCCGGCTCTGTTGGCGGGTGACCGTACCGAGGTAGATGAGTTGCGCGATGTACTCCGCATCTCCGATAGCTCGTGGTTCATGCGCAAGCTGTTCCTGGCTCAAATTCAGGCGGCGATCACGAGGCCCGACGGCGCATTTCAAGGCTTGCTTCCGAGCCTTCTTGAGCTGCTGCGTGGTAATCAGATTATCCATGATCAAGGGCTTGCGCTGGTCCTGGATCGTTACGCCCACATTGAGCCGATGGCTCTTCATACAGACCTGCGGAACACGGCAGTCAACGGTTGGGGCAATCCGTGGCTGGATCGCAACCAGCCGCGCTGGGGACGCGTCGGCCATCGCGCACGCACGATGGTAACAGAGTGGCTCAAGCTGGAATTCATCGAGGCGTTTTTTACCCTGCTTGCAGAGGAAAATGCTGGGGACAATCGCCGACTCGAGTTTTGGAAGCGTTACGCCAGCGTGATCGATGATATTCATTTTGCTCTCGGCGCAGACGCACGGAACAACGGCACCCGTGATTTTGTGGTTCTTCGCAAGAAGATGGAGGGGAGACTAGTTGAATTACGCGGCACAGTTGGCGCCAATAATGCCTTCATAATGAAAATGGGGCCAGTCGTGGTTGTTGAGTTCAGCGCTCACAGCAACGCATGTTATGTATACGATATGCCTCTTCCATTTCATCTTGACCAGCCTGTTTCAATGCCGGTTGATGCAAAAAATTCTTTAAAGAACTCCCGAAATATTTCGCGATTTCGACATCAAGATAATGTTGGTGGATATGACACGTGGGAGGACCGACTGGAGTCGATATTGGCAGGCCTAGATGGGATTCATAGCGATGGTGCCAATGCCGCGGCTCGGCCCGTCAGGCTGGAAGCCAACGGACTATCTACCGACTGGTTCGCGGTAGGCTTTAGTCAAAAGGCGCTGGACCAATTCGCCGCGACCTTAAGCATTGAAATAAAAGACATGACGTCGAGAAATGGAAATCTTTGGGTTTTGGTTGACGACTCCGATCTGGACATCAATAAAACGCTATTGCATTGGAATTTCGGATACAAGCCTGGTAAGGGTTGGTGGTGGAAAGGAAAATGAGTGTTCTGGAGAGACTTCGGCGACGTCGGGAAACGCCTTCATTCTATCTGATGGAGCATGAAGAAGGCATATTTCTCTCTAGAACCAGAGGAACTAACGGTCGCACAATTGACCACCCACTTTTAACCGGATGGATTGATCAGATCGAGGATGAGGGCTTTGGATTTCTTAAGGAAGGTGGATACGCAATCAGTTGGGACATGATTTACGCGCTACGTTCGCATCCTGAACACGCCAAGGCAATGGCCGTGCTCCATTTGCCGGAAGTCGGCCACCTGACACCTGAATTGAGCAGTCGCGGCTCACTGGAAGACCCAACCTTCAGTATCTCAATTGCCGGGTGGCGGCTAAACAACCAGCTCTTGCGAGACAGCACGCTGACCGGCGCCGTGCTGACAAACGCTGGCAGGCGAATGCTTCTACCGCCTGAATCGTGGAGGTTGCTCAAGGCGGTGCGCGGATTTGCGGGGCGCGCAACTGAGCAGCGGAGCGGACATCATCATCGGCTGGAGTGGGGTCGCATTCGGCAGTTGGCAGTTGAAGCGGGCGCCAACTTTGACGCCTTTTTGCGCAAGAGCGTGGTGCTGACGCCCGAGAAGCTGGCCATCGGCTTTCGAAAAACTGAATTGGGGGATGACACTGTCATCGAGATACAGCCCAGTTTTGATGGAGCCCCCAAGGATTGGCTGGAGCGGTTCGATCGCCAAGCTAGCGTTCAGACTCGTTACGACATTCCAACCGAAGAAGGAATCGTTCAGGTCATTATCACGCCCGACGTCCATGCGGTGCTCGAAGAAATCAAGAGCTTTCCCAGCCGTCGTGTCGCCGGCGCCCGGGCGCAAGCCTTCATGGTCAATCCCTACGCTGCGTTGGGTGCGAAGGCAAATGCCGTCATTGACGAAGATCAATTCGAGGCGGCGCGTAGCGAGGCCGGACTCAGCTATGAGCGATTTCTGCCGCAGTTCGAGCGAGATGCACAAGGTTACCCCCTTAAGGTTGGCTTGCTCATTGAAAGCGCAACCGCTTGGGGTCCGAGTTCCTCCGAAGCCGTATGGCTGGATGACGCCACTTTGGAACGGTTCGTAAAGGCGTTGGACCGTGCGCTGGCACGCAACTTTCAGTTGCTCGGCTGGGAGGGGTACGACCTTGAATTGCAAGGTGACGCAGCCGAGCATTTGGGTCAGTTGCGGAACGCTCTGGAGGAACGTCGGCAGCCACCTGTGGTCATCCACTATGAGCAGGTTTACGACCTCACCCACTATGCACAGCGTATTCAGGACATCGGCGTCGAACCGCCTTATTACTCGCCATTCATTACCAAGAAGCGGGACGAAGAGGGCTGGTTCCCAGAAAATCTGGCTCCAGTAATCTCTTGGCGGCCAAACGGTGAGACAGAGTTGGTGTCGATTCGGGTTACCGAAGAAACACTAGGAATTCTCAGGCGCGAAATTGATCAAGCCAAGGCATGCGGTGCGAGCGAATTGAAGCTCACCGGCCTGCCAAAGCCAATGCCTGTAAAGGAGGCTGAGCACATCATCGAGAGTTTCGGCGAGGCATTCCATCGTGCTCGAAGCGGTGGCTGGGATCCCGGAAAGCCAGAACCTGGCATCGCTCGCCAACCAAGACGCAAAACGCTGGTTCTACGTACCAATATCGGTGGAGTCGACTATGCCGAGGAGCGCAGTGCAGTTCTCTCAGCGGCTGACCGACAACCGGTCATTCCAACCTCGCTCCGTCCAGAGTGTCTACTTCTTCCGCACCAGCGGACAGGCGTCGCGTGGCTACAGACCCTTTTCCAGGCAGGCACGCAGCACAACTGCCGTGGTGCCGTGTTGGCCGATGACATGGGTCTTGGCAAGACCCTTCAGTTGCTGACACTCATGGCATGGGCCATCGAGCAGAATCCCGAGATTGAGCCGATGCTGATTGTGGCACCTGTATCGCTCTTGGAAAACTGGAAAGATGAAGCCATCAAATTCTTCAAGCCAGGGGTATTATCGATCGTCACTGCATACGGTGACAGCTTGGCATCACTTCGCGTTCCCCGAGAAAGCATTGATGGTCGGTTGCGAGATGAAGATGGCCTGACCCGTTTTCTCAAGCCGGACTGGGTGGGCAACGCACGTATCGTGCTCACTACCTATGAGACCTTGCGAGATCTCGAGTTTTCCTTTGCCGCGCAGCGCTGGTCGATCATGATTTGTGACGAAGCGCAAAAGATCAAAAATCCCGCTGCACTGGTTACACGTGCTGCCAAAAAACAGAATGTTGCCTTCAAGATTGCCTGCACCGGTACGCCCGTCGAAAACACCTTGGCTGATCTTTGGTGCCTGTTTGATTTCGTTCAACCCGGACTTCTGGGTGCGCTGAACGATTTTGGTCGCCGTTACAGCAAACCTATTGAGGCTCGGACGGAAGAAGATACGGCGCGCGTCGAGGAGTTGCGCAAATTGATCGCGCCGCAAATTCTACGGCGTACCAAGGCGGAGGTTGCCCAAGATCTGCCGCGCAAGATAGTCGTTGAACAGTCCCGTAGGCTGCCGTTATCAAGCCGGCAGCGCGAGCTCTATGTCCATGCCATCAACCTTTTCAATCGGCGTAACGATCCCGCGGCTTCAGCTCCCTTCAAGAACCACTTGGAATTGCTCCATTACTTGCGTCTGATTTGTACCGATCCACAACGTCATGGTCTGGATGTCTTCAAGCCTGACCCACTGGCCGACTATCGCCGCATCGCTCCCAAGCTCAACTGGCTCCTTGATGAATTGGGATCAATAAGGGCAAAAAGCGATAAGGTCATCATTTTCTGTGAGTTTCGCAGTATCCAACGATTGCTGCGGCATTACATCGAAGAGTCATTTGGTATTCGACCGGTGATCATCAATGGAGACACCTCCACGTCTTCGTCGTGTGTTGACAATCGGCAGGCTCGGATTAAGGACTTTCAAAAAAGCCCCGGATTTGGCGTGATTATCTTGTCACCGCTTGCGGTGGGGTTCGGGGTGAACATTCAGGCGGCAAATCATGTGATTCATTACACGAGGACGTGGAACCCTGCCAAGGAAGATCAGGCAACAGACCGAGCGTATAGAATTGGACAGAACAAGGATGTCTATGTGTATTACCCGGTGGTGCGAGCAGATGACTTTACGACATTTGACGTGAAGCTTGACCAGCTACTGGAGGAAAAACGCAAGCTTGCTAGCGATATGCTGAACGGGTCGGGGGACCTTAAGACTGGCGATTTTGATCTAGCCGACGTCGCCCCTCCGGGGCAATACATTCAGGATGAGCCTGTAACAATGAATTCTGTACTCCGGATGAACGGGGCGTATTTTGAGGCATTGGCGGCGGTACTTTACGGTAAGCGTGATTACCATGTTCATAAGACGCCGCAGCGTGGTGACAACGGCGTCGACGTTGTAGCTCTGGCTATAGGCCAACGCAAAAGTCGATTAATTCAATGCAAGACCTCGGGAACAGATGGCGCTAGATTGGGCTGGGAGGCCATCAAGGACGTGGTCGGCGGACACGCGTTTTATGCTAAGCAGTTTCCGGGCATCGAGTTTGAAAGGGTTTGCATCACTAATCAGTTTTTCAATGAGCAAGCACGAATGCAGGCCAGGGAAAACGGTGTCGAGCTGATCGAACAGCCGCATCTGATCAGGATGTTAGAGGAGACGCCTGTCACCATGACGGAGTTAGAGCAGTCAATTTATTCGAATTGATTAGGAATCCTGGTGAAATTATTGACGTCGCACCGTGGAAAATAGCAGCAGCACCGCCCCGGTGACGACGAGCCCGATGCCGCGATAGGCCCACGGCATCTGGTTGGCCATGAAGCCGACCGGCGCGAGCCCGGTGCCCTGCAGAATCCACCAGATGCCCAGCAACAGGGCCAGGATGCCGATGATCCGGATGACTGCTCGCATGGTTCGCTCCTCGGCTGATCCGGCGCTGCCGGCTTGGATGTCGACGATTCAAGCATAGTCGAGGGAGGCGCGGCTGGGATGCGTGCCGCACTGGGCTGGCCCGTCGCTATGCCGCCGGACGCGCAGCGGCGGGTGATAGACTCCGGTCTCTATGACGCAACCTTCTTCCCCCCCCACGGTGCTGGTCCTCTCGGGACATGACCCGAGCGGCGGCGCCGGCCAGCAGGCCGACATCGAAGCCATTGCGGCGCAGGGCGCGCATGCGGCCGTGGCGATCACCTGCCTGACGGTGCAGGACACGGCCAACGTCCGCCGCGTCGAGGCGGTCGCCCCGGAGTTGATCATCGCGCAGGCCGAGGCGGTGCTGGCCGATCAGCCGGTGGCGGCGATCAAGCTGGGTCTGCTCGGCACCGGCGCGATCGTGACGGCGGTGGCGGCGCTGCTCGCTCGCTATCCGGCGATTCGGGTGGTGACCGATCCGGTGCTGGTGGCGACCGGCGGCGGGCGGCTCGCGGCCGACGACCTCATCCCGGCGGTGCGCGAAGCCTTGTTGCCGCGCACCACGGTGCTGACCCCCAACGCTCCCGAAGCGCGCACCCTGGCCGGCGCGGACGATCTCGCCGCCTGCGCCGAGGCGCTGCGTGCGCTGGGCGCCCGCTATGTGCTGGTGACCGGCGGCGATGAACCGGGCGCGCAGGTGGAAAACCGTCTGCATGGTCCCGAGGGTGCGCAGGTGTTCGCATGGCCGCGCTTGCCGGGCCCGTTCCATGGTTCTGGCTGCACGCTGGCGGCGGCGCTGGCGGCGCGGCTGGCGCTGGGGGAGCCGGTGCCGCTCGCCGCCGAGCGGGCGCAGGCTTATGTGGCCCGCACCTTGGAGGCGGCGTTTCATCCCGGCCGCGGCGCGGCGATTCCCCGGCGTCTGGGCGACGGCAACGCGGAATCCGGGCGCTAGCGGGCCCGGCTCATCCGCGATACCGGTTCAACCGTGGGCCACGCGCTCGATCCGCTGGATGTACCGGGCATCGAGTGCGGAGATCGATTCACAGCCGATCAGCCGCATCACCCGTTCCATCTCGGTGCGGAGCAGGCCGAGTGCACGGCTGACCCCGGCTTGGCCCCCGGCCGCCAGACCGAACAGGTAGGGCCGTCCGATGAGGCAGGCCTTTGCGCCGAGCGCCACCGCCTTGATGACGTCCGAGCCGCGCCGGATGCCGCCGTCCATGAGCACGTCGATCTGATCGCCCACGGCATCGACCACCTGAGGCAGCAGGGACAGCGCGGTCGGCGCCATGTCGAGCTGGCGGCCGCCATGATTGGAGATGACGATGGCACTCGCGCCGATTTCCACGGCTTTGCGGGCGTCTTCGACGCACTGGATGCCTTTGATGATGAAGTGCCCGCCCCATTGCTCGCGAAAGGCGATGGCATCGTCCCAGTCGAGCGTTGGATCGAACTGTTCGTTGACGAACTCGGAGTTCTTCACCGCATCCCCATCATGGGGAAGATAGCGCGCGAGGGTGGCGAGGCGCATCGCGGGTTGGGTGGCGAGGCGATAGAGCCACAGGGGCGCCCGCAATGCGCTGAGGCCGGTCCTGATCTTGATTTCGAGTGGGCGCCCGAAGCCATTGCGCAGGTCGCGCTCACGATTGCCGAGACTGGCGAGGTCGGCTGTCAGGTAGAGGCCTTGGTAGCCTGCACTCTTGCAGCGCTCGATGAGGTCGTGGGCAATCGACCGGTCTTTCATGACGTAGAGCCGGAAGAACTTGGGTCCGGGCGTCAGCTCGGCGATCTCTTCCAGAGCAGTCGACGAGACCGTCGATAGCGAGTAGGGGATGCCGGCCGCATGCGCCGCGCGGGCGACGGCCACTTCCCCCAGATAGTGGAACATGCGCGACATGCCCGTCGGCGCGCAAATCAGAGGCATGCTGGACGCGACTCCGAGCGCTTGGGTCGATAGATCGATCTGTGCCACGTTGCGGAGCACCCGGGGCGAGAATTCATAGTCACGGAAGCCCTCCCGATTGCGTCGCATCGTGATTTCATCGTCAGCGCCGCCGTCGAGGTAATCGAAAATCGGCTTGGGGAGGGATCTTTTGGCCGTGATCCGAAGATCATCGATGCAATAGCAACGGGTAATATCAGGCCACATGGGCGCTCCGGCGTGTTTGAGGGACGAGGTCTTGGCATGCCACAAGCTAGCATGAGCAGTTCGCTGATCCATAGGGACGAGCTGCCGCATGCCGTCGCGGTTGACCATGGGTGGCGCGCGGGTGCTTCCGCTGGGATCGACGGCGATGAGCCGACCGCTCGACCGCTGAGTTCGGCCGGTTCGGGGGGCATTGAGTCGAGGGAAGGCGCAGCCTTATGACGGAGCGCGATTTCACGTGGCCGCTCCGCGGCCTCTATGCCATCACCGATGGCGCAGCCTCCGCGCGGGCCCTGGCCGAGCAGGTGGCGGCCTGGATCGCCGGCGGCGCGCAGGTGGTGCAATACCGCGACAAGACAAGCGATGCGGCGCGCCGGCTGACGGAGGCCCGAGCGCTGCGCACCGTGTGCCGGGAGGCGGGCGTGCCGCTGCTCATCAACGACGACGTCGCGCTCGCCGCGGCGGTGGGCGCCGATGGGGTGCATCTCGGCCGTGCGGATGCCGGGCCGGCGCAGGCGCGGGCGCAGCTCGGCGCGGGGGCGCTGATCGGGGTGAGCAGTTACGCCGATCTCGGGCGTGCGCGTGCCGCGGTTGCGCAGGGCGCCGATTACGTCGCCTTCGGGCGCTTTTTTGCCTCCACCACCAAGCCCGATGCACCGCCGGCGCCGCTCGCAGTGCTGCGCGCCGCCCGGGCGGCGCTCTCGGTGCCGATCGTCGCCATCGGCGGGATCACGCCCGATAATGCGCCCATGCTCATCGCGGCCGGCGCCGATCTGGTGGCCGTGATCGGCGGCCTGCGCGGCGCCGATCCCGCGGCGCAGGCGCGCGCCTATGCCGAGCAGTTCACCATCGCCGCATCTGTTTCCACAGGAGCCTGATCATGCCCAGTTCCGAAGCCTTGTTCGAAGACGCGCAGCGCTACATTCCGGGCGGCGTGGACTCGCCGGTGCGCGCCTTTCGCGGCGTGGGCGGAACGCCGGTGTTCATCGAGCGCGCGCAGGGCGCCTATGTGGTGGACGTGGCCGGGCGGCGCTACGTCGATTACGTCGGGTCCTGGGGCCCGATGATCGTCGGCCATGCGCATCCCGAGGTGGTCGGCGCGGTGCAGCAGGCGGCGGCGCGGGGCCTCAGCTTCGGCGCGCCGACGGCGCTGGAAACGCAGCTCGCGCGGCGGGTGTGCCAGCTCATGCCGTCGATCGAGAAGGTGCGCTTCGTCAACTCCGGCACCGAGGCCACCATGAGCGCCATCCGGCTGGCGCGCGGGGCCACGGGGCGCGACAAGATCTTGAAGTTCGAGGGCTGCTATCACGGCCACGCCGACAGCCT
>PKCW01000001.1 GCA_002862965.1 Pseudomonadota bacterium | reverse complement strand
GAACTGGAGGCCATGGGCTGCATCGCCATCATGCCGCTCGGCTCGCTGATCGGCTCGGGGATGGGCATCGTCAATCCCTGGAACATCCTGACCATCGTGGAGCAGGCCAAGGTGCCGGTGCTGGTCGATGCCGGGGTGGGGACGGCGTCCGACGCCGCCTTTGCCATGGAGCTGGGCTGCGACGGCGTGCTCATGAACACCGCCATCGCCGGCGCGCGCGCGCCGGTGCGTATGGCGCGCGCCATGGCGCTGGCCGTCGAGGCCGGGCGCGAAGCCTTCCTCGCTGGACGCATCGCGCGCAAGCGCTTCGCCAGCGCCTCCTCGCCCGTCGACGGGCTGTTCGTCTCCCGCCCCTGAGGTCGCGCCGCATGCAGCCCATCCACCGCCCGGTGCGCAGCTTCGTGCGCCGTCAGGGCCGCATCACGCCGGCGCAGGAGCGCGCCTTTGCGAACCTGATGGACCGTCATGGCGTGCCGGCCGAGCCCGAGCAGATCGACCTCGCCGAGCTGTTCGGCCGTGCGGCGCCGACCCTGCTGGAGATCGGCTTCGGCACCGGCGAGGCACTGGCAGAGTTTGCGCGCGCGCATCCGGACTGGAATGCACTGGGCATCGAGGTCCATCAGCCCGGCGTCGGGCGCCTGCTCAATGCAATCGACCAGGAAGCGCTCGCGCACGTGCGCGTGCATGCCGACGACGCCGTGCCGTTTCTCGCGACCCGTCTGCGCCCGGGGCAGATCGACCGGATCCATGTGTTCTTTCCCGACCCCTGGCCCAAGAAACGCCACCAGAAACGCCGCCTCATCCAGCCTGCGTTTGCCGCGCTGCTCACCCGCCAGCTCCGGCCGGGCGGGGTCTTGCACTTGGCCACCGACTGGGAGGACTATGCATTGCAGATGGCTGACGTTCTGGCCGGCCGGCCGGAACTGATCAACACCAGCAGCGATGGCCCGTACATCCCCCGTCCGCCCGAGCGGCCGCTGACCCGATTCGAGCAGCGCGGCCGGCGTCTGGGGCATGGCGTCTGGGACCTGTGCTGCCGCCGTGCAACGGACGGCGGCGAAGGCGCTGCGCATGAACCGGCGGGGGATTAGTCGATGTCGAAACTTCATCCCGTCATCGCCGTCACCGGCTCCTCCGGCGCCGGCACCAGCACCGCCCGCATCGCCTTCGAGCACATGTTCACGCGCATGAACCTGCGCGCGGCCATCGTCGAGGGCGACAGCTTTCACGCTTACGACCGCGAGACCATGGCGCAGCAGCTGCATCGGGCCAGCGTGCGCGGCGAGCGCTTCAGTCATTTCGGCCCCTCGGCCAATCTGTTCGACAAGCTCGAGGAGCTGTTCCGCAGCTATGGCGCCATGGGCCAGGGGGAATCACGCCGTTACCTGCATACCGACGCCGAGGCCAGTGCCTTCGGCCAGAAGGCCGGTACCTTCACGCCTTGGACGCCGCTGCCACCGGACACCGATCTGCTGCTGTACGAGGGCTTGCACGGGGGACTGGTCACGGATCGGGTCAACGTCGCCCAGCACGTCGATCTGTTGATCGGCCTGGTGCCGACCATCAACCTCGAATGGATCCAGAAGATCCACCGCGACACCAACGAACGCGGCTACAGCGCCGAGCGCGTCAAGGAAACCATCCTGCGCCGCATGCACGATTACGTGCATTACATGGTTCCGCAGTTTTCGCAGACCGACATCAACTTCCAGCGCGTGCCGACCGTTGACACCTCCAACCCCTTCATCGCCCGCGACATCCCGACCCAGGACGAGAGTTTCGTGGTGATCCGCTTCAAGAATCCGCGCCAGTGGCCCGTGCATTTCCCCGAGATGCTGGCCATGGTGCAGGGCTCGTTCATGTCGCGGCGCAACACCATCGTCGTCCCCGGCGGCAAGATGGGCATGGCGATGGAAATCATCCTGATGCCCATCCTGGAACAATTGATCCGCAACCGGGACAACGCCCGCCGCCGCAGCCGCAAGAACCCGGCGCCGCCGCAAACCCCCTGAGCGGCCGCCGGCCCGGCCGGAGCAGTGCCCGGGATCCGACCCGACCGGTGTGCCGGCGGATCTGCGCCGCAACCGCATGAATCGCGATGCCGCTTTGCCCCGGTTCACCGGCCGCGGAAAACCATGCGGGACAGGGATTGCGACCGCCATCCAGGCTATCCAATGGCAGGGCGATCAGGGAACTTCAAGCACTTCCGTCGGTCAACTTGAACAAACGCTTCACGACTTGTTGGCCACACGGGAGATGTGACGATGTTCTTTACGCGCAAATCGACGGCTGAACGGACTCGGCATGCGGCGCGCCGCGCGGCGCGCGATCACAATTTCGACGCGCTCGATGATCTGTTCGACGATCTGGAAACCATGGCCCTGGACCGCCTGCAATCGCTGCGCGAGAAAGTGGTGGGGGGAATGCAACGCGTGCACTGGAATGAGCTTCGGGACGTCGTCCCCGAGGATTGGAACCGCAGCCAGGCGTCCCAGTATGTGCGCGCTCATCCGCTGCAGGTGATCGGTGTCGCAGCGCTGGCGCTTTGGGCCCTGTCCAGCATGAAAAACTCGTCCTGATTCGCTAGGCTGCAACGGGGTCAGGACAAGAACAAGGATACGCCCGATGCCTGCCGCCTCCCTTGGCCTTCAATTGCGTCGTCTTGCGGGGCTCGCCGTCGAAACCGCACTCACGCGTCTGGACTTGGCGCGCCTGGAATTCGCGCAATGGCGAGGCGGAATCAAGTGGATGCTGCTGTTCATGGTCGGCAGCGCGATCAGCGCCTGGTTCGCGTTGCAGACCCTGGTGGTGGCGATCCTCGTACAGTGCTGGGACACCTGCCGCGAGACCGCTGCGTGGTCCCTTGCCGGATTTTTCGGCGCGGCATTGGCGCTCTGTCTGGTGGGTCTGGCGATGTCCGTCAAAGGCAGCCGCCGATTCCTGCCCGCGACACGCGAAGTGCTGCTGGACGACCTGGAGAGTTTGAAAGATGACTACACGACGCGATCCCCGACGCCAGATGATTGAAGCCGAAAAGGCGCGCCTGATGCGCCGCGCCGAGCGTCAACGCGGCCGGCTACAGACCCAAGGCGGTCGCGTCACGCGTTCCCTGCCGGGCCGGGGTTGGCTTGCCCGCAAGATCGGCCTGGGCGGCGGCGACCCTGCTCAGGAGACCGGGCCCCGCATTCCTCCGCTCTTGATCGGCGCCGCCGGCTTGATTCTGCCCCGGATCATGCGGCGCCACCCGGTGCTGCGCCTGGCGGCACTGGGGTGGGGCGCCTACCAGATTCTGGCCGACCGCAGCCAGGAACCGGCCACGCCGCCGCGCCGCCGTTCCCTGCTACGGCGCTGGCTGTGATGAAAACCGGCTGATGCGTACCTAAACTTTCCAGATCCGGTTGCCGGAAGAGGCGACTCCGTTGCCGGAAGAGGCGACTCCACGGCCGGGCAGGATGCCCGCGTCACCCTTCAGGGAAGAATCACCGTGAAAACCTTGCTGCATCTCTCGGTCTGGCTGCTGGGCGGCGGGCTGCTCTACCTCGCGGGACTCATGGCCTGGGTCGAAATCCAGCGCCGCGGCGATCGCTATTTCGGCCGTACGCTGGCCGAGCGGCGCCGCTTCATCGCGCGGCTCCAATGGCATGCCCGCTACGTGCGCCCGATTTTCGAGGCCATCGCGCGCGTCAAGCGCCTGAAGCATGTGCCGGTCATGCGCTATGGTCGCGTCACCGGCCCCGTGATGATGAGCAGCAAGCGGTCCTACGCGCGCACGGTGCACTACCGCCCGGAGGCGGCCGACATCTTCATCGCCACGCAGATGAAATGCGGCACGACCTGGATGCAGCAGATCGTGTTCGAGATCCTGCACGGCGGCGAGGGCGATCTGTCCGACACCGGCTATCGCCACATGTACGCCGTGAGCCCGTGGATCGAGACCAGCCCGACCTCCAGCGTACCGATGGAACGCGCCCCGCTCGTCGGCCCGCGCCGCAACCGCATCATCAAGACGCACATGCCGGCGCAGTTCATCCCGCACGCCGATGCCGCCAAGTACATCTACGTCACCCGCCATCCGGTGAGCTGTTTCGCCAGCTGTGTGGATTTCATCTACAAGGGCATGGGACCGCTCACCCCGATGCGCGCCGACATGCTCGACTGGTTCTGCAGCGACGACATGTGGTGGACGTCCTGGCCCGACCACGTCGAGAGCTGGTGGCAGCGCAGCCGGCAGCATGCCAATGTGCTGTTCGTGCACTACGAGGATCTGAAACGCGATCTGGCAGGGGGCATCCGCCAGGTCGCCGCATTCCTCGACGTGCCGCTGACCGACACCGCGCTCGTCAAAATCGTGCACAAGGCCGGCTTCGACTACATGCGCGAGCACGAGGAGGAATTCGAGATGTTCGCGCCCAATCTGTTCAGCGTGTCCACGCCCGGGCACATCCGCTACCTGCAATCGGGCGCGCTGGACCGGCACAAGGATGCCGATCAGGCCGAACGCGACCGCATCCTCGCTTTTTGCCGCGCGCGGCTGGCGCATGCGAGCTACCCCGCGGGCCGTTTCTATCCGGACATCCTGCCGCCGCCCGCGGATCAGAGCACGGCTGCCTGACCGTGGCCCAGCGCCGGAGGGGCACGCCGATCGTCATCGCCCACCGCGGCGCCAGCGGCTATCTGCCCGAACACACGCTGGCCGCCTATGCCACCGCTGTTTTTCAGGGCGCGGACTTCATCGAGCCCGATCTCGTCATGACGCGCGACGGCCAGCTCATCGCCCGCCATGACAACCGTCTCGATGCGACCACCGATGTGGCCCGGCGACCCGAGTTCGCCCACCGACGCGCCACGCGCGAGGTGGACGGCCAGCGCCTGACCGGATGGTTCAGCGAGGATTTCACGCTCGCGGAGATCCGTAGCCTGCGGGCCGTGGAGCGGCTGCCGCAGCTCCGGCCGGGCAATGCCCGCTTTGATGGCCAGTTTCCGGTGCCGGTGCTGGAGGAGATCCTGGCTTTGCGCCATGCGCTGGAAGGGGTGGTCGGCCGCCCGATCGGCGTCTATCCCGAAACCAAGCACCCCACGCATTTTCGCGAGCGCGGGCTGCCGATGGAGGAGCGCCTGGTGCAGATCCTGCACGCGCACGGCCTCGAGGACAGCCAAAGGGTTTACCTCCAGTCCTTCGAGGTCACGGGCTTGCAGCGTCTGCGCCGGCTGACCCGCATCCCGCTGATCCAGCTGCTGGCAGCCACGGGTCAGCCCCATGATGTCGCGGCCACCGGCGGCACGCTCACCTATGCGCAGATGGCCACGTCCGCGGGACTCCACCAGATCGCGCGCTATGCCGACGGGGTGGGGCCGGACAAATCCCTGCTGATCCCGCGCGATGCAAGCGGCCGGCTCGATTCCGGCCGCGCCACCGCGTTCGTGGCCGATGCCCACCGCGCGGGACTCGCGGTTCATCCCTATACCTTCCGCGCCGAGAACGGCTTCCTGCCCGCCAATCACCGACTCGGCGACGATCCGGCCGCCCTCGGCGATCTGGCGGGCGAACTGGCTGCTTTTCTTGCGCTTGGGATCGATGGCTTCTTCACCGACCAGCCTGGCCTCGGCGCTCAGATTCGCGATATCGCGCGCGATCCTTGACCTGAATCCACTTCATCCTGCGCGAACAGCGCCGGCGTGTTTTATGATTTCAACGCGCTCGATCCGGCACGTCGGTGCGCAACGGTCTCAGTGGCACCGTCGCGACGCCGATAGCCGATCAGACCCATACACCCCCGTTCAAGGTGACGGCACCCGCCGGCCACCTCCGAACTTGCCCAACGAGGCGGCTGTGAAAACGAACCGCGCTACTGTTGCCGTACGTGATCCGTCAACCCATTACGCCACCCGGACACGCTGGACCGTGGTGCTGGTTGCTGCGTGCCTGGCTGGTTGCCAATCCCTGCTGCCGCGCAGTTCGAGCGAGGTACGCGACTCCTGGACCGATTTCGATCAGGCGCGCCAGGCCATCGAACGCATCGTGCCCTACCAGACTCAACGCGCCGATCTGTATGCGCAGGGCCTCGAGCCCGGCAGGAATCCGGCCATCACGCTGCTCAGCTTCGCGGATGTCTCCCAGCGCTTTGCGCTCGGCACCACGGTCACGGCCGATACCCTCGACCCGGGATTGGCCGATTGCTTCAGGGCCGGTAAGCGCTGCAGCGGCTATTCGGTCGTGGTGCGGCAAGTCAAGCGTCGCCGGGTGGGAAATTTCTGGCTCGATGCCTTCAACTTCGTGCGCACCATCGATTCGACCGGCTGGACCTTCAACGCCTTGATCCTCTTCGTCGATGACGAAGTGGTCTATACCCTGATGGGCGGACAGCCGCGGATCAGCGAACGCGATGTGACGCGCAATCCCCTTGGGCCACTGCAAACCTGGGGCGACATCGTCGCGGAGCGCTCCTTTTAGCCGTCCACTGTGATGCGCGCTTCAAACCGCCGTCCACCCCGGATGGCTCTGGCGACCTTCCTGATCCGCCCGCGAGAACCGGCGTTTCGGCGAATTTCTTTCGTCAGATAGTCCAATCCAGCGGGAGATACCGAGGATTCACGCTAGAATCGGCCTTCTTTCGCCGCCGTCGATGCCCCCATGCTGCTGTCCCTGAACGATGTCGACCTGCGCCTCGGTGGTCCCATGCTGCTCGATCGGGCCGCGCTCACCGTGGAGCCGGGCGAGCGGCTGGCGCTGCTGGGCCGCAACGGCGCCGGCAAATCCTCGCTGCTGCGCCTGATCGCCGGCGAGCTGACGCCCGATGCAGGGCAACTGCGGCTGGAGTCCGGCATCCGCATTGCGCTCCTGCCGCAGGAGATTCCCACCCACTGGACCGGTACGGCGGCCGGGATCGCGCGCCATCAGGACCCGGCCGGTGAACACGAGACGCCCGCCTGGCAGACCGAACGCTGGCTCACCGAACTGGGCGTCGATCCGGCGACCGACTTCGCCACGCTCTCGGGTGGCATGAAGCGCCGCGTGCTCCTGGCCCATGCGCTGGCGCGCGAGCCGGATCTGCTGCTGCTGGACGAGCCGACCAACCACCTCGATCCGGCCCAGATCGAGTGGCTCGAGGACCTGCTGCTGCAGCGCTTCAAGGGCAGCCTGATCTTCATCTCGCACGATCGCCGTTTCATCCGCAGGCTCGCCGGCGGCATCCTGCAGCTCGATCGCGGGCGGCTGACGCGTTGGCCCGGCGATCTCGACCGCTACCTGGAGCAGCGTGACGCGGCGCTCACGGTCGAAGCGCGCCACGACGCGCTGTTCGACAAGCATCTGGCGGCGGAGGAAAGCTGGATCCGCCAGGGCGTCAAGGCGCGCCGTACCCGCAACGAGGGCCGCGTCCGCGCGCTCGAGGCCCTGCGCCGGGAGCGAGCGGCACGGCGCCATGGCCAGGGTCAGGCCCGCATCGCGCTGGAATCGGCCGCGCCGTCCGGCCGGCTGGTGGTCGAACTGGAAGCCATCGGTCACGGTTTCGACGAGCAGCGTCCGCTGATCGCCGATTTCTCGACCAGCCTCATGCGCGGCGACAAGGTGGGCATCGTGGGGCCCAACGGTTGCGGCAAGACCACGCTGCTGCGCATCCTGCTCGGCGAGCTCGCGCCCCGGCGCGGCCGGGTCCGTCTGGGAACGCGGCTCGAGGTCGCCTATTTCGATCAGCTGCGGGCCGTGCTGAACGATGAGGATCGCCCGGTCGACATCATCGGCGGCGGCAAGGAGACGGTGACGCTGAACGGGCGTCCGCGCCATGTGATCGGCTACCTGCAGGATTTCCTGTTCACGCCCGAGCAATCCCGCGCGCCCATCGCCAAGCTCTCGGGCGGCGAACGCAACCGTCTGCTGCTGGCCCAGCTCTTCGCCCGGCCGGCCAACCTGCTGGTGCTCGACGAGCCGACCAACGATCTCGACGTGGAGACGCTGGAGCTTCTGGAGGAGCGGCTGGTGGCCTACGACGGCACCCTGCTCATCGTGAGCCACGACCGCGAATTCCTCGACCGTGTGGTCGGCAGCTGCATCGTGTTCGAAGGCGCGGGCCAGGTGGGCGAATACGTCGGCGGTTACAGCGACGCCCTGCGCCAGAGCCAGGGCACTGCGGGGAGGACCGCCACGGCGCCGTCCCGCGCTGCGGCGCCACGAGCCGCGACCGCGGCGGCCGCCTCGCCACCCGCCGCGGTCGGCAAGCGCAAGCTCAGCTACAAGGATGAACGCGAGCGGCTGGCCCTGCCCGGGCGCATCGAGCAGCTGGAGCAGGATCTGGCGGCGCGCAGCGCGCAGATGGCGGAGCCGGGCTTCTACCGGCGCGCCGCCAGCGAGATCGCCGCCGATCAGCAGGCACTCCGGGATCTGGAAGCCGAGCTGGCGACGGCCTACGCGCGCTGGGAGACGCTCGAGGCCCAGGCGACGGAAACCAGCCGTTCAGGGCCTTGATCGGCGCAGCAAGACATAGACCGCGCCGGTGCCGCCGTCGGCCGGCGGCGCGGAGCAAAAGGCGATCACCTGATCGCAGCGCACCAGCCAGCGGTTGACCGCGGCCTTGAGCACACCGCGTCCCTGTGGTGAACCCAGTCCCTTGCCATGGATGATGCGCACACAGCGCAGATCGAGATGCCGGCATTCCTGCAGGAAACCATTGAGCGCCTCATGCGCCTGCGGCTGGTTCAGGCCATGCAGATCGAGTTCGGCCTGAATCGCATAGCGACCGCGGCGCAGCCGCTGCAGCAACTGGGCAGCGGCGCCGGCGCGCAGATAGCGCAGCTCCTCGCCGGTCTCGAGATCCGGGTCGATCGGGCTGAACCGCGACTCCTGCAATGCCGCGGCCTCGTCGGCCCGGCGAACGTGCGCAGCCGCGGGTTTGCGCGCCGGCATCGACACCGGCGCGACCGGCCGCATTGGCGCAACGCCCGCCATGGCCTCGCGGAACAGGGCCGCTTCGTCGTCCGGCGAGGTGGCATCGGGCGGGGGACACATCACGGATCTCCGGGGATGTCTACCGGCTGAAAGAGCGCTTCCAGTATAGTGTGTTGCCATCGTTTCCGAAGCTGCCGGTCGACGCCAGACCGGCTGTTTCCGCCTACCCGAGAAGATCGATCGTGCGCATCCTGATCAGCAATGACGACGGTTGTCAGGCTCCCGGCCTGCGGGCCCTGCACCGGGAGCTGGCCCAATGCGCCGAGGTGGTGGTGGTCGCACCGGACCGCAACCGCAGCGGCGCCAGCCATTCCCTCACCCTGAGCCGCCCGTTGCGCGTGGCCCGCCATGGTGACGAGCCGGTGTACTGTGTCGATGGCACGCCCACTGACTCGGTGCATCTGGCCATCACCGGCCTGCTCGAGCACACGCCCGACATGGTGGTCTCGGGCATCAACGACGGCGCCAACATGGGCGACGACGTCCTCTATTCAGGCACGGTCGCCGCCGCGATCGAGGGGCGTTCTCTGGGCTATCCGGCCATGGCGGTGTCACTGGTGGGCGAGGAATGCCGCCATTACGACTGCGCGGCGCGGGTCGCGCGGGTACTGATCGAGCGCCTGGCCCACACCCCGCTGCCGGCCGACACCATTCTCAACGTCAATGTCCCGGATGTGCCCTTCGAGGCCCTGCAGGGCTTCGAGGCGACCCGGCTCGGACGGCGGCACCGGGCCGAAGGCGTGATTTGCTCGCAGGACCCGCGCGGCCGGCCGATCTACTGGATCGGGCCGGCGGGCGGGGAAGCGGATGCCGGACCCGGAACCGATTTTCATGCCGTGGCCAACCGCCGGGTGTCGATCACGCCGGTGCAGGTCGACCTCACCCAGTACACCGGCATCGACACGGTGGGCCGCTGGCTCGGCGGGCTCGCCCCGTGACCGAAGCGGCCCTGCGCGGCAGCGGCATGACCTCCCTGCGCACCCGCAAGCGCATGGTCGAGCGGCTCGTCGCGCGCGGCATCACCGACGAGCGGGTGCTGGCGCTCATGGCGCGCATGCCGCGGCATCTGTTCGTGGAGGAGGCGCTGGCCAGTCGTGCCTATGAGGATCTGGCGCTGCCCATCGGCCACGGACAAACCATTTCGCAACCCTACATGGTCGCGCGCATGACCGCGGCGCTGGTGCAAAACGGCATCCCCGAGCGGGTGCTGGAAGTCGGTACCGGCTCCGGTTACCAGACCGCGCTGCTGGCCAGCCTGGTACCGCAGGTCTACAGCGTGGAACGCATCGCGCCGCTGCTTGCGCAAGCCCGGCGGCGACTCGGGCACATGCGCATCGGCAACGTGATCTTCCATCACAGCGATGGCCACTGGGGCTGGCCCGAGCATGGGCCCTATGACGCGATCCTGGTGGCGGCCGCGCCCAACGAGTTGCCCGAGTCCCTGATCGATCAGCTCAAGGTGGGCGGCGCGCTGGTGATTCCCGTCGGCAGCGGCCTGCATCAGCGCCTGATGCGTCATACCCGCACGGCGCACGGCCACGCGGAAGAAATTCTGGAAACCGTGCATTTCGTGCCCTTGAAGGACGGCGTCGGATGAAACTGTTCACCGCACTCTACGATCGCATGCTCGTCGCCGCCCGGCACCGCCATGCGCCCTGGTACCTCGGCGCCGTCAGTGTGGCGGAATCCTCGTTCTTTCCCGTCCCGCCCGATGTGATGCTGATGCCCATGGTGCTCGCCAAACCGCACCGGGCCTGGCAACTGGCGACGCTCACCACGCTCTGCTCCGTGCTGGGCGGCGTGCTGGGCTACGCCTTGGGACATTTCGCCATCGACGCCGTGGTGCCCCTGATCGAACGAGCGGGCCATGCCGAAACCTGGCAGCAGGTCCAGACGCTGTATCTCGAATGGGGCATCTGGATCGTGTTCCTGGCGGGCTTTTCGCCGATCCCCTACAAGCTCTTCACCATCGCCTCGGGATTCATGGCGATGCCGCTGCTGCCCTTCATCGGAGCCTCCCTCATCGGCCGCGGCGGCCGCTTCTACCTCGAGGCGCTGCTGGTCTCCCGTCTGGGTTCCCGGATGCAGGACCGCGTGCGTCAGTCCATGGAATGGATCGGCTGGGGCCTGGTGGCGACCACCGCGGCATTCTATCTGGCGCTCTAGGCCATCATGCCCGCACTGTTCGCCGCGATGTTACCGCCGCGTATCGGCCTCGCTCTGATGCTGGCCGCAGCCCTCGCGCTCGCCGGATGCGTCGGAGCCCGCAACTGGCCCGAACCGGCGCCGACGCCCGCCCCGGCCGCGCGTCCGGCGCCTCCGCCAGCCCCCACGGGCCCGACCTATTGGCGCACCCATACCGTCATGGCCGGCGAAACGTTGAAGATCATCGCCGCGCGCTACGGTGTCAGCCCGGAGGATCTCGCGCGCTGGAACCGCATCGAGAACCCCAATCTCATCCACCTCGGCCAACGCATCCGGATCCCGACCCGCGAACCCCCTGCGGCGTTGCAGGGCAGCGAGGGGCCGGCTTCCGGCGTTGCCTGGAGGTGGCCGGTGCAAGGGACTTTGCTGACGCTCTTCGAAGGTGAAAACGGCAACAAGGGCATCGACATCGGCGGCGCCGTGGGCGCCAGGATCGCCGCCGCAGGAGACGGTCGGGTGGCCTACGCGGGGAGTGGACTGAAAGGTTACGGGGAGCTTATCATCATCAAGCACAACAATAATTTCCTGAGCGCGTACGCATACAACAGGACGTTGTATGTGAAGGAAGGAGACCCGGTGCAGGCCGGGCAGACGATTGCCGAGATGGGTGAGGGACCCGATCGGCGTGCCAGCCTGCATTTCGAGATTCGCCAGAACGGTCAGCCGGTGGACCCCCTGCGGTATCTGCCTGCGCGTTGACCCCTGGCGACATCCTCCTTCGAGCCTCAGGTTGCGTGAAACCAGGAGCCGAGGAGGACGATCATGGATGACGTCGAGACCCCCGCAAGCCATTGGCCCGAGGCCGACACACTGGCCTACGCGTCCGCAGAAGCGGACTTCTGCGACGATGAGGACGATCCGGCCGCAGTCGTTCCGCCCCAGGCCGCAGAGGATGGCGCGAGCGCGCCCGACACCTGGGAGGCCGACGACAGCCCCGCGCTCGACCTCACGCGCCTCTACCTGAATCAAATCGGTCACTCGCCGCTGCTCACCGCGGAAGAAGAAATCTTCTATACACGCAAGGCCCAGCAGGGCTGCGCCCGCTCCCGGGCGCGCATGATCGAGAGCAATCTGCGCCTGGTGGTCAAGATCGCCCGCCGCTACCTCAATCGCGGCCTGCCGCTGCTCGACCTGATCGAGGAAGGCAACCTAGGCCTCATCCACGCGGTGGGGAAATTCAACCCGGAACTCGGCTACCGCTTTTCGACCTACGCGACCTGGTGGATCCGGCAGACCATCGAGCGGGCGCTCATGAACCAGACCCGCACCGTGCGCCTGCCCATCCATGTCATCAAACGCATCAACGGCTATCTGCGCACCAGCCGCCAACTGAGCCAGTCCAGCCAGCGCGCGGCGTCCATCGACGAAATCGCGCGTGAAATGGAATGCCCGGTCCAGGAAGTGGAACGCCTGCTGGGACTGAACGAACGCACCACCGTGAGCGGCTACCCCGGCAGCACCGACGAACGCTCACCGCTGGATACCCTGGCCGATGAAAACGGGCTCGACCCTGCGACCTGCGTGCAGGACACGGATCTTCGGCACGGCCTCAAGGGCTGGCTGGCGCGCCTGTCCGCCAAGCAGCGCGAGGTGATCGAGCGGCGCTTCGGACTGAACGGCCATGAGCGCGCCACACTGGAACAGGTGGGCAAGGACATCGGTCTCACCCGCGAACGGGTGCGCCAGATTCAGGTCGAGGCCTTGGGTCACCTGCGCCGCATCGTGGAAAGCGAGGGATTGAACGGCGCGGCCCTGTTCGGCTGAAGCGCCGTAATGGCCCGGCGCGGCGGGAGGACGGTGGGTCGAGCCCATCGCCCTCCGGCACGTTCAGCCGACGGCGACTGCGATCTTGCGCGGCTGCGCGTGCGCGGCCTTGGGAATGCGCAGCTTCAGCACGCCATGGGCCAGTTCGGCCGTGATCTGCTCGGCATCGAGCTCCTTGGACAAGCCGAACCGCCGCCGATAGCGCAGCAGGTCCACCTCGACGTGATGCGGCTCCATTCCTTCGGGCAGGGACAAACCGATCTGTGCTTCCAGCGTCAGGGTATCGCCGTCGATCCGGATATCCAGCGCCTCCTTGGGCACACCCGGCAAATCCGCCAGCAGCGTGATTCCGCCGGCATCCTCGATGACATCTACGGCCGGCCGGAGTGCGGCGGCCTCCTCCTGTGCCGGAGTCTGCGGGTTCGCAACCTGATCGTTCATGAGCGTTCCTCCACGGTTAGTGAATGGCGATGCGGCGCGGCTGGGCGGCTTCCCGCCGCGGCACGCGCACGTGCAGTACGCCGTCACGGTACTGCGCCGTGACCGCCCCTGCGTCGATGTCGTCCGGCAAACTGACGACGCGCCGGAACCGGCCGGCGAAGCGCTCGCCGATGTGCGTCATCGCCTGCTCCGGCGCGGGCACCGGGGAGCGTTCGCCGCTCAGGGTGAGTACGCCTTTTTCGATCTGTACCTCCATGCGTTCGGGGTCCATGCCGGGCACGAAGGCATAAATCTCGACCGCCGCCGGTGTGCTGCCGACGTTCAAGGCCGGATAGCGCTGTGCGGCGCCGCGGATACTGGGCGAAAAGCCGATGGTCCGATCGAACTCGTTCTGCAGACGCTCGAACTCGGCAAAAAGGTCACGCGGCAAAAGACTGCGGTAGATCATGGATCATCTCCTCGTCGGAAGCTGGCCTGATGCGGCCGCCATGAATGCAACATGGGCGCTCGGCGCGGCATTTCAAGCCCTTGATATCATCAGCTCCATACCCATATCCGCGTCACGGATCGCCTGGAGTCGATGCATGCAATATCAGGACTACTATCGCGTTCTCGGCGTGCCGCGGGACGCCCCGGCGGCAGAGATCAAGAAGGCCTTTCGCAAGCTGGCGCGCAAGTACCATCCGGACATCTCCAAGGAAACGGACGCCGAAGCGCGCATGAAGGAGATCAACGAAGCCTACGCCGTGCTGTCCGACGTCGAAAAACGCGCCGCATACGACCAGCTTGGCGCCGACGCGCAAGCCGGACAGGAATTCCGGCCGCCGCCGGGCTGGGATGCGGGTTTCGAATTCTCCGGCGGCGGGTTCAATGCCCGCGAAACGGCCGACTTTTCGGATTTCTTCGCAGAAATGTTCGGGCGCACGGGTGGCCGCGCCCATGGCCGCGCGGGGGGTCGCGCCCGCGGCCAGGACCATCACGCCAAGGTCTTGCTGGACCTCGAGGACAGCTTCACCGGCGCCGTGCGGGAAATCACCCTGCGCGCGCCCCGGCTCGACGCGCAGGGCCGCAGCAGCCTGGAGACACGCACCTTGAGCGTCAGGATTCCCAAGGGCGTGCGCGATGGGCAGCTGATCCGCCTGGCCGGTCAGGGCGATCCGGGACGGGGCGGCGCGCCCGCCGGGGATCTGTTGCTCGAGGTGCATTTCAGGCCCCACCCGCGGTTTCGCGTCGACGGGCGCGATCTGCACACCGATCTGCCGGTAACGCCATGGGAAGCCGCGCTGGGCGCCGTCATTCCCATCGAACTGCCGGCCGGCTCGGTCAAGATGCGCATCCCGGCCGGGGCGCAGAGCGGT
>PKCW01000034.1 GCA_002862965.1 Pseudomonadota bacterium | reverse complement strand
CGCTGACCCTGATGGTGGGCGCGGGAGCGATCGGTCTGCTGTGGTTTTCGGCGGGGCCGCTGGGGCGGCTGCTGCGGCGATTGAACCTGGCCGACCGCGCCGTGCTGGTCATCGGCAAATCGGCGCCCCTGCTCGTCGTGCTGCTGGGCACGGCCCTGGTGGCCGGGGGAGATTGGGACCTGCGTCACGGGGTCGCGGTCGTCGGGGCGCTGGACGTCACCCTGCCGAGGTTGAACTTCGGCTTCCTCGGCGCGGCGCAACCCTGGCAGGAGCTGCTCCCCTCGGCGGCGCTCATCGCCCTGATCGGCTATGTGGAGAGCGTCTCGATCGCCAAGGTGCTGGCCGCCCGGCGCCGCCAGCGCATCGATGCGGATCAGGAACTCATCGCCCTGGGGGTCGCCAATCTGGGCGCGGCGTTCACCGGCGCCATGCCGGTGGCCGGCGGGTTCAGTCGTACCGTGGTCAACGACACGGCCGGGGCACGCACCCCGCTCGCCGGCGTCATCACGGCCGTTCTGGTCGGCCTTGCCGCCCTCTACCTGACGCCCCTGTTCACCCACATGCCCCAGGCCGTGCTGGCCGCGATCATCGTCATGGCGGTGCTGAATCTGGTGGACGTGGCGACGCTGCGCGAGGCCTGGCGCTACGACCGCGCCGATGCCGCGGGATGGCTCGCCACCTTCGCGGGCGTCATGGTCCTGGGGGTGGAACACGGCCTGCTGCTGGGTCTCGTGCTGTCGCTGCTGCTGTTCGTCTGGCGCAGCGGAAATCCGCACATCGCAAGGGTGGGACGGGTTCCCGGAACCGAGCACTTCCGCAACGTCCAGCGCCACCACGTCACAACCTGGCGGGGGCTGTTGCTGGTGCGTGTCGACGAGCGCCTGTGCTTCGCCAACGCGGCGGCGGTCGAGGATTTCATCCTGCGGTCGGTCGCCGAAACGCCCGATACGCGTGACGTGGTGCTGATCGCCAGCGCCATGAACGCCATCGATCTCAGCGCACTGGAAATGCTGCAGGGCCTGATCCGGAGCCTGCGGGCGCAGGGGATCACCCTGCATCTGGCGGAGGTCAAGGGGCCGGTCATGGACCGCCTGCAACGGGTCGATCTGCCCGCGCGGCTCGCGCCGGGTCGCATCTTCCTGCACACCTTCGATGCGGTGCGCGCGCTTACGGCTCCGGCAACACCTTGCCCGGATTCAGCACCGCGTCCGGATCGAGTGCGCGCTTGATGCGTCGCATCAAATCCAGCGTGACCGCGTCCTTGTAGCGCGCCATTTCGCCGCGCTTGAGCTGGCCGACGCCGTGCTCGGCCGCAAAGCTGCCGCCATGGGCGACCACGCGGTCATGGACGAGCCGTTCCAACGCTTCGCGGTGCGCCAGAAACGCCGGCGCGTCACCCCCGGACGGCGCGGAGAGGTTGAAGTGCAGGTTGCCGTCGCCGAGGTGCCCGAAAATGCAGGGCCGCACACCGGGACAGCGGGCCTGCAACAGCGGCAGCACCTCGGCAATGAACGGCGCCATCCGTCCCCGCGGCAGGCTGATGTCGTGCTTGATGCTCGGCCCCTCGCGCCGCTGGGCGTCGGGAATGGCGTTGCGCACGGCCCATAGCCGATCCATCTGCCGGCGATCGGCGGCCGTCACGGCAGCGTGCAAGGCCTCCGCGCCCACGACCGGCGCCAGAACGTCGGCAAGCGCGGCGGCAAGGTCCGCTCCGGCGCCGGTGCGCGACAGTTCGATCAGGACGCACCAGGGACGGCCGGTCCGCGGGAACGCCGGCAGATCGGGAAAATGGCGCGTCACCAGATCAAGGGAAAACGTCGACAGGAGCTCGAAGGCCGTCACGGCCTCCCCCAGGGCGGCGTTCAGGTGCCCGAACAGTTGCACCGCGGTCGCGACATCGGGCAGCGGCACGAGCGTCAGGGCTTGCTGCGCCGGCCGCGGCGCCAGGCGCAGCACGGCCGCGGTGATGATGCCGAGCGTCCCCTCGGCGCCGATGAAGAGCTGTTTGAGATCGTAGCCGCTGTTGTCCTTGGTGAGACCTTTCAGGTCCGACCAGACCCGGCCGTCGGCCAGCACGACTTCGAGGCCGCGGCAAAGCTCGCGCACATTGCCGTAGCGCAGCACGTTGTGCCCCCCGGCGTTGGTGGCGAGGTTGCCGCCGATCTGGCAATCGTCGCTCGAGGCGAGGCTCAGGGGAAACCACCAGCCGCGGGCCGCAACGGCCTGCTGCAGCGCGGACAGCCGGCAGCCGGCCTGAACGGTCACCGTCCCGTCCACAGGATCGAGCGCCAGGATGCGCCGCATGCGCTTGAGATTGAGGACGATCTGGCGGCCCGTCTGGTCCGGCATCGCGCCGCCGCACAGACCCGTCTGCCCCCCCTGCGGCACGATGGCGATGCCGTGGGCGTGAGCGTACTGGACCACGGCCGCCACCTCCGCCGTGCTGCCGGGAAGCACCACTGCCCGGGCCGCCCCCGAGAAGCGCCCGCGCGGCTCCCGCAGGTAGTCCGACTGGCCCACAGGGTCCGCCACGACTCCCCGCGCGCCGCAGACCTGCCTGAAAAACGCGAGATCCGGATCAGGCGGCGCGGGATCTACCAAGTCAGCACCACTTTGCCGAACTGCTGGCCGCCGGCCAGATACTCGAACGCCGCGCCGGCCTCCTGCCACGGCCAGGTTCGGTCGATCACGGGCTTGAGCCCGGTCGTGTCGACCGCGCGGCTCAAATCCTCGAGCATGCGCCGGCTGCCCACGAACAGCCCCTGCAGGCGAACGCTGCGCATCAGCACCCGGCGCAGATCGATCTGGCTGGATACCCCCGACAGCACGCCGATGATGGCGATCCGCCCGCCCGGACGCACGGCCTCGATGGACTGGGCCAGGGTGCCCGCGCCGCCGACCTCGACGACGTGATCCACGCCGCGCCCGCCGGTCAGCGCCTGTACGGCCTTGCCCCAGTCCGGCGTGGCGGCGCTGTGGATCCCGGCGAAGGCCCCCAGCGCCCGGGCCCGGGCGAGTTTTTCCTCGCTGCGCGACACCGCGGCGACCCGCGCCCCATGCGCGAGGGCGATCTGCAGGGCGAACAGCGACACGCCGCCCGTGCCGATGACCAGCACCGTGTCGCCGGACTTGATCCCGCCCTGCGCCACGAGCGCGTGCCACGCGGTCACGCCGGCGCAGGGCAGGCAGGCCGCCTCGGCATCGGAGAGCGAGTCGGGGCTGCGCACCAGGCCGGTCTCGGAAAGGATGACTTCCTCGGCCAACATCCCGTCGAGCGGTCCACCCAGGGTGTGCCGCCCGGAACGGCTGTCCACCTCGCCGTCCAGCCAGTCTTGCGCGAACGCGCCCATGACACGATCACCGGGGCGCCAGGCGCCACCCCCCTCGCCGACCGCCACCACCGTGCCGGCACCATCCGAGCAGGGAATGAGCGGCAAGGGCTGACGCGGGTTGTAAAGGCCCAGCAGCATCATGAGATCGCGGTAGTTGAGCGACACCGCGCCCATGCGGATGCGCACCTGCCCGGGGCCGGGCTCGGGCAGCGCGCGCTCCGTGCGCCGCAGCCCGTCCTTGCCAAAGCGCCCGATCTCCATGACCTGAACCATCGACATCCTCCCATCCGGTCGCTGTGCCGGCTGTATGTGACTCAGCGTTTGTGAGGCGCGTCCTGCGCATTGCCTCACCGGTCCGCCACAGGTCCGGACCTGCTCCCGTGGATCAGGCCCTTGCAGGCAGGATTCGGGTCCGGCGGTCTCTGGCCGGGCTGAGCACAGGCAAAATCCACCAGCGCTCGCCGGTCTACAGGAACGGTGAGAACAGCCGCGCGACCCCGTCCCGCAACTTGACCGGCAGGGCGCGCGCGTCGACGTCCGCCAGCGTGCAGGGTCGGGCCGCGCGGATGCGTTCAGCCACCAGCGCCGCCAGGGAACGCCCCAATTCGCGATCATAGCATTCGAGATTGCACTCGAAATTCAGCCGCAGGCTGCGCGGATCCCAGTTTGCCGATCCCAGGAATACCCAACAGTCGTCGACGATCATCAGCTTGCTGTGATCGAAGGGGCCGGTGCTGAACCAGACGCGACAGCCGTGCCCGAGCACCTGCCAGAGCTGCCCCATCATGGCCCAGTGCACGAACGGCAGGTTGTTGTGAGCCGGCAGCAGGATATCCACCGTCACGCCGCGCAAGGCGGCCAGATTCAGCGCGTTGACGAGACTGCGGTCCGGCAGGAAATAGGGCGTCATGATGCTGACGCGGCGCTTGGCCGTGCTGAGGGCGCCCATGAACATCCAGGACAGCTGATCCAGGTCCTCATCGGGTCCGTCGGGCACCGCTCGCGCAATCACCGCCCCGACCGGCGCCAGTGCCGGAAACCATGCCTCACCGTACAAGTGCTCACCCGCGGCGAAATCCCAATCCTGCGCAAAAATCTCCTGGAGCTGGCGCACGACCGGTCCTTCGACGCAGAAATGCAGGTCCTGGGTGTAGCGTCTTCCACTGCTGCGGCAGTGATGCACCCGGAGGTTCATGCCGCCGGTGAAACCGATGCGACCATCACAGACGAGCAGCTTGCGGTGATTGCGCAGGTTGAGGCCCACCAGCCAGCTGGCGCGCTTTCCCGGCAGGAAGCGCGCGACCCGCAGGCCCGCGTTCTGCAAGACCGACACCATGGGCGGCCAGGAATAGCGCTCACCCGCCGCATCGATCAGGACCCTGACCTCGACGCCGCGCTGCTGGGCGCGCACCAGCGCCTCCCGGAAGGCGTGCCCCACCCGATCGTTGCCGAAGATGTAGGTCGACAGGGTGATGCTGACGCGGGCGCGCTCCACGGCCGCCAGCATGGCCACGAAGGCGGTATCGCCGTTGACCAGGGTGCTTACGGTGTTGCCCGACAGCAGGGGCAGTCCCGTGACGCGGTTGACGAGCGCCGCCATCTCCGTGAGATGGACGTCCGCCGGACCCATGGCGAGACGCAGCTCGAGCATCCCGACTCCCGCCGATTTCCCTTGCGGCCGGGCTGGGCGGCGCAGGTTGCTGGCGTGGCGCCGCAGACGATTGACGCCCAGCAGCAAATAGAGCAAGGCGCCGCCCAGCGGCAAAAACCAGATGATGGCCACCCACAGCGCGGCGGCGCGCGCATCGCGCTTCACCAAAACCACATGACCGGTCAGCCAGAGCGACAGCGCGGTCACCAGGAGAGCGGGCAGGCTGTACCACAACTCCACGGTGCGGGGCTGCTCAGCAGTCGGCCGGTGCGTCGGAACCGGTAAAGAGGCGGACCAGCTCGCTGACCAGCGGCTTCATGAAGAAACTGTCGGCGGGCATGACATCGACGCGGACGCCCAGCCGTTCGAGATCCGCCGCAACCACCGGCCCGACCGCGGCCACCCGGGTCCTGGCCATGCCGCGCTCCAGCGCGTCCGGCAGACCCGCCTCGCGGGCGACTTCGCGCAGGCGCCGGTATTGCGGCTGGCTGGTGAACAGGATGGCGTCGACGCGACCTTCATCCAGTGCGCGGATCAGGGACACCACCTGGTCGTCGTCCGATTTCGCGGCGTACACGTAGGGTGCCACGGGTCGGGGCGTGGCGCCGGCCGCGCGCAAGGCTTCGATGAGCGCGAGGTTGGGTTCCTCGCCATAGAGCTGCACACCGACGCTGCACCCCGCCAGTTGCAGACCGTGCAATGTCTCGATGACGCCCGCCGTGGTCGGCGTGACGGCGCTCCAGCGCGGCTCGAGTCCCAGCTCCTTGAGTACCCGCGCCGGCTTGGGACCGCGCACCAGAAACGGCTGCTGCGCCAAGGCCTCATGGAAGGCCTGAGTCAGGCCGCGGCGTTCGGCGACGCCGAGCAGACGCCGCAAGCCCTCTCCCGTCAGCAGTATGGTGAGTGCCGGCGGGTCGGCGATGAATGCCTGCATCCAGCGAACGACCGCCGCCTCATCGGGGTGGTCGAAAATTGCCACCATCGGACAGCGCCAGATGCGGGCCCCGCGCCGCTCGAGCAAACCCGCCAGCACGTCGAGCATCCGCGTTTCGGGAAGGGCGACGGTACGCCCTGCAAGCGGGCCTTCGGTGGCCATGGGCGCTCCTTCGATCTCGGTCTCAGGGGTAGTAAAGGCTCAGGGTCTCGGCGACGCAGCAGGGTTTGTCCTGCCCTTCCCGCTCCACGCTCAGGTGCGTCACGGTCTGGATGGCCCCGCCGATTTCGCGCACGCCCTTGAGCGTCACCCGCACCCGGATGCGGCTGCCGACCGGCACCGGAGCGGTGAAGCGCAGCTTGTTCATGCCGTAGTTGACCCCCATGCGCATGCCCTGGATCTGGATCACCTCGTCCACCAGTGCCGGCGTGAGCGCGATGGTGAGGTAGCCATGGGCGATGGGCATGCCGTGGGGCGACTCGCGGCGGCAACGCTCGACATCGGTGTGGATCCATTGGGCGTCGCCCGTCGCCTGGGCGAACTGATCGATCCGTTCCTGCGTCACTTCGACCCAGTCACTGACTCCGACCTCCTGGCCCACCAGTTCCTTCATCTCGGCGACGCCATTGATCACCCGCTTGGCCATCGATTACCGCTCCCGGAAGTCTGTCATTGTTCGCCGCGGACCCCGATCGGGCCTGCGAGCGCGGCATGATGCCCCATGCCTGAATTGTGCGACTTTAGCGCAGCTGGCGGGACGGGGAAAAGGGATGCGTCAATCCGGACGCTGCGATCCGGCGGCCTGCGAGCGGGGCATGCGGGTGGAACCGTCCTCGCCGAAGCAGTAACCCTGGTCGAGGCAATAGCGCAGCCATTTGCCGAGCATCACATTGATCGCCCAGCGCTCCGCCGGCGCGAGCATCGGGTCACCCCGGCGAAACGCGGGGATGGGAAACCGGAGCGCTTCACACTGGCGGGCGTCATGATAGACACGCAGCTCCAGATCAGGCAGCGGCTGCGGTTCGCTGGGGTCGCCGAACCGATGCGTGAGGTGATAGGTCGTCGTGAACCGATCACGCTCGCGGACGGACAGATACAAGGCCGGCAACCGCCCGGGCCGGGTGACGGCGCCGCTCGGATAGGGGCTGCGCGTTCCCAGCAGATGACATAGCGCGGCGTAGTTCTGTTCGTACAGCGCCATCAGTGCGGCCAGATGCGGGCCGCGGCTGAGGGACGCGCGCGCAATGTTCGGTGGAGGCTGGCCTGACACGAAAAGCTCCGCCCTTGGTCGGGGACCGACTTGTGCTAAGGTGAACCGCGACCCGGTTTCCCGAAAAGGAAAGGAGCCACCATGGCCCATGAAGGCTATCACGAATCACCCGGCGACCTGCGTGCCGAGACCCGCGACCTGCACCGCGCCATCAGTTCATTGATGGAGGAACTGGAGGCGGTCGACTGGTACCAGCAGCGCATCGATGCCTGTCACGATCAGGAACTGGCGGCGATCCTGGCCCATAATCGGGACGAGGAAAAAGAGCATGCGGCAATGCTGATCGAATGGCTGCGCCGCCGGGACGCGCGCTTCGACAAAGAGCTGCGCGATTACCTCTTCACCGACAAACCCCTGGTGGCACTGGAAAAAAATCACGCCGACGCGGCGGAGTGAGCCACAGGGGCCGTCGGGCGTTCCACAACACCATGACCATGCGAGGGAACGGATCATGACCAACGGCTTCGATCTCCGGCGTCTGATACTGCTGCTGACCGGCATCATCGTCGGCGGGTTTGGACTGCTGTGCCTGCTTTACCCCGAACTGCCGACGACCCTCACCGGCCTGGGCCTGCCCACGCAGACGGCCCGAATCGAAGCCCAGGCGGTGTATGGCGGCCTCCAGCTCGGCATGGGACTGCTGCTGCTGTGCTGTGCCGTCGTGCCGAAGTGGTCGGTGATCGGCACCTGGATCGTGATCGCACAGATCGGCGGATTGGCAGTGGCGCGCGGCGCCGGCGTGGCCAACCTCGGCTGGGACAGCGTCTATACGACGCTGGCGCTGTTGTATGAAGCGTCCACCGCTCTCGTCGCCTTGCTGACGGTGTTCTTCAACCCGCCCCTGAAACGACAGCCGTCGGAACGCCCCACGAGCGAACCGCAACACCTGACGCCGTCCGCGCCGCGGGCCACGGACGCTCCCTACTCGCCGCTGCCCTGACCGCATCGACGCCCGTCAAAAAAAGCGTCGCGGCACGCCGGTCTGGTCGACGATGGTGCTGGCGATCTCCTCGATGGACTTGAAGGTGGAGTTGATCCAGGGGATCGACTCCACCTCGAACAGACGCTGCGCCTCGTGGATCTCCCAGGCGCATTGCTTGGGCGACGCATAAGGACTGTTGGGACGGCGCTCGGAACGGATCTGCACCAGCCGCTCCGGGTCGATGCTCAGGCCATAGAGTTTCTTGCGGTGCGGCGCCAGTCGTTCGGGCAGGACCATGGCGTGCAGATCGTCCTCGATCAAGGGATAGTTCGCGGCGCGCAGGCCGAACTGCAGGGCCAGATAGAGGCAGGTCGGCGTCTTGCCGCAACGGGACACGCCGACGAGGATGATGTCCGCCTGGCGGTAATTGTGCGGCGAGTTCCCATCGTCGTTTTCCAGCGAGAAATGCATGGCTTCGATGCGCGCCTGATAGGCCCGTTGATTGGCGATCCCATGCGCCCGCCCGGCGCTGTGGGTCGACTCCTGCCCCAGTTCCATTTCCAGCGGATCGATGAAAGTGCCGAACAGGTCCAGCAGGTAGCCCTTGCTCTCCTGCAGCAGGGATATGACGCGATCGTCGACCAGCGTGCAGAAAAGAATCGGCCGCACGCCGTCTTCCAGCGCGGCGCGGTTGATCATGTCGACCGTGCGCCGCGCCTTGTCCTCGTTCTGGATGAAGGGCACGCTGATCTGGCGGAATTCAACGCCGTCGAACTGGGTCAGCAGGCTCCCGCCCAGTGTTTCCGCCGTGATTCCGGTCCGATCCGACAGGTAGAAGACGGTACGTTTGTGGGCCATCTGTGATAACCTTCGTGCGCTAAAAACCCGCATCTTTCAGCATGCATCGCGACGCGGCGCGCGTGCCGAATGGAAACTTCCCGGCAGGTTAGGCGACTTTCACAGGCGCTTCAACCGGGCCGGTAAGGGCTCGCCGGCGCCCCATGCCGGCATTCTCTCGAAACCTGGGGAGTTTGGTCTTGGAAAGCTATGTCATTGGGTTCGACGGCCTGGGAATGGGCGACGTGGATCGCGTGGGCGGCAAGAATGCCTCGCTCGGCGAGATGATCAGCAATTTGCGGTCGGCCGGCGTCCACGTTCCCGATGGCTTCGCCACCACGGCCCAGGCCTACCGGGACTTCTTGCGTGAAACCGGCTTGCAGGAGCGGATCGATACCACGCTGCGGGCGCTGGATGTCGATGATGTCCCCGAGTTGACCCGCACGGGCGCCCAGATCCGCCGCTGGATCATGGACGCGCCCCTGCCCACGCGACTGAATGACGAGATCGGCAGCGCTTACGAGCAAATGATGCAAGACGCCGGTGGCGGGATCTCGGTCGCGGTGCGCTCCTCGGCCACTGCCGAAGACCTGCCCGACGCCTCCTTCGCGGGACAACAGGAAACCTTCCTCAACGTCGACGGACTCGACGCCGTGCTGCACGCCATCAAGGAAGTATTTGCCTCGCTCTACAACGACCGGGCCATTTCCTACCGCGTCCACAAGGGTTTCGACCACAGCCATGTCGCCCTGTCGGCGGGCGTCCAGCGCATGGTGCGCAGCGACGTCGGCGCCTCGGGCGTCATGTTCACCCTCGACACCGAATCGGGTTTCAACGGCGTCGTCTTCATTACCGCTTCCTACGGCCTCGGCGAGATGGTGGTTCAGGGTGCGGTCAACCCGGACGAGTTCTATGTCCGCAAGGCTGGTCTCGAATCCGGCCACCCGGCCGTGCTCCGGCGGGTGCTCGGCACCAAACTGATCAAGATGATCTACGCCGATCCGGCGGCGGGCGGCAAGCGCGTCGAAACGGTGCCGGTCGCCGAGGTCGATCGCCTGCGTTTCTGCCTCACCGATGCCGAGATCGAGGAATTGGGACGTCAGGCCCTCATCATCGAGAAGCACTATGGGCGCCCCATGGACATCGAATGGGGCAAGGACGGCCGCGACGGGAAGATCTACATCCTTCAGGCGCGCCCGGAGACGGTCAAGAGCAACATCGGGCATCGCACCCTCGAGCGCTATCTGCTCAAGGAGAAGCCAGGCGCACCGCTGGCGCAGGGTCGCGCCATCGGCCAGAAGATCGGCGCGGGGCCCGTGCGCATCATCACCGACATCTCCCAGATGGACCGCGTGCAGGCCGGTGACGTGCTGGTCACCGACATGACGGATCCGGACTGGGAGCCGATCATGAAGCGCGCCGCCGCCATCGTCACCAACCGCGGTGGCCGCACCTGCCACGCGGCGATCATCGCGCGCGAACTGGGCATCCCTGCCGTCGTCGGCTGCGGCAATGCCACCGAACAGGTCACGGACGGCGCGCCGGTCACCGTGTCCTGCGCCGAAGGCGACACCGGCATGGTCTACCCCGGCTTGCTGGCGTTCGAACTGCGCACGGCCGAACTCGACGCCATGCCCGAGATCCCCGTCAAGATCATGATGAACGTGGGCAATCCGGACCGCGCCTTCGATTTCGCCATGCTGCCGCACCAGGGCATCGGACTGGCGCGCCTCGAATTCATCATCAACCGCATGATCGGCGTGCATCCCAAGGCGCTGCTGCATCTCGACGAACAGCCGCCCGAATTGCAGGCCCAGATCCGCCGGCAGATGGCTGGCTACGACGACCCGGTCGAGTTCTACGTCACCCGGCTCACCGAGGGCATCGCCACCCTGGCCGCCGCGTTCTGGCCGCATCCGGTGATCGTGCGCACCTCGGACTTCAAGTCCAACGAATACGCCAACCTCGTCGGCGGCGCCCAGTACGAGCCCCATGAGGAAAATCCCATGCTGGGCTTCCGCGGTGCCTCGCGCTATGTGTCCGAAGACTTCAAGCCCTGTTTCGAGCTGGAATGCCGCGCGCTGAAGCGGGTCCGCAACGACATGGGCCTCACCAACGTCCAGGTCATGATTCCCTTCGTGCGCACCCCGGAAGGCGCCCGGAAGGTCACGGCGCTGCTGGCCGAAAACGGACTCAAGCGCGGCGAGAACGGGCTCAAGCTGATCATGATGTGCGAACTGCCGTCCAATGCCCTTCTGGCCGATGAGTTCCTGCAGCATTTCGACGGCTTCTCGATCGGCTCCAACGACCTGACGCAGCTGACCCTGGGGCTCGACCGGGATTCGGCCGTGGTCGCCGGCATGTTCGACGAGCGCAACGCCGCCGTGAAGAAACTCCTGTCCATGGCCATTACGGCATGCCGGGCGCAGGACAAGTACGTCGGCATCTGCGGTCAGGGACCGTCGGACCACCCGGACCTGGCGAAGTGGCTGCTCGAACAGGGCATCCAGAGCATGTCGCTCAATCCGGATACCGTGATTCCCACCTGGCTTTATCTGGCCGAAGCCAAACCGAGCGCTTGATTCCGTCAGGGCCCCTCTTTCCCGGGCCGGCATCGACCGGCCGGCCCGGTACCCGCAGTCCATGAATCAACCCCCGCAATCCGCCGCACTGTTGATCCTGGGCTCGAGTGCGCTGTTTGCGAGCATGGGGGCGCTGATCAAGCTCGTTGCGCCCGATCTGGGCAACGTCATGGTGGTCTTTTTCCGCAACGCCTTCGGCCTGGCGGCCCTGCTGCCGTGGATCTGGCGCGCGCGCGGCCAGGGCCTCCACAGTCGGCATCTGCGTCTGCACCTGATTCGCGACGGCACGGGATTCGCCGCGATGGTCTGCTTCTTCTACGCCATCCCCCGGCTCGACCTGGCGAGCGCCATGCTGCTCAACTACAGCGCGCCGCTGTTCATCCCCTTCATCGCCCGCATCTGGCTCAAGGAGCCGCTGGTACCGCAAATCCTGGGCGCCGTCCTGACCGGGTTCGCCGGCTTGCTGATGATCCTCAAGCCCCATCTCGGCCTGACGCTGCCTGCCCTCTTGGGCCTCTTGTCCGGCGTGCTGGCTGCCGTGGCGATGGTCGGCATCCGTCGCATGGCGGGACTGGAACCGGCGTTCCGCACGGTTTTCTACTTTTCACTCTTCAGCACGCTTGCCTCGGCCTTGGCCTTGCCCTGGGGTTGGCAGACGCCTTCCGCATCGGAGTGGCTGGCCCTGCTGGGGATCGGCATCCTGGCCGCTGCCGCGCAGATGCTGCTCACCCTGGCCTACCACCGGGGCCCGGCTGCCCAGACCGGTCTCTACACCTATCTCGCCGTGCTGTTCGCGGGCCTTTACGGCTGGCTGTTCTGGCAGGAAACACCCGATGCCCTCGCCCTCGCAGGGATGGCCATGGTCATCGGTGCCGCGATCTGGACCACTCGGACAGGCGCGCCTAGCGGCTCGCGCCCTCGCTCGCCTGCGCCGCGCTGACAAAGAGATGCTGGCGATAAAAGGCAAGCTCCGCGACCGATTCGCGAATGTCGTCCAACGCCAGATGGGTTCCCGTCTTCTTGATCCCGCGCATGACCTCGGGCATCCAGCGCCGGGCGAGTTCCTTGAGCGTACTGACGTCGATATGGCGATAGTGGAAGTAGGTCTCGAGGGTGGGCATGAGACGATGCAGGAAACGGCGATCCTGGCAGATGCTGTTGCCGCACATGGGCGACGCCCCCGCAGGCACCCAGCGGCGCAGGAATTCCAGCGTCCGCCGCTCGGCTTCGGCCACATCGACCCGGCTGCCGCGCACCCGCTCCAGCAGCCCCGAGGCCTGATGCTGGCGCTTGTTCCAGTCGTCCATGCCCTCGAGGATCGCCGCAGGTTGATGCACCGCAACGACGGGGCCCTCGGCCAGTACCCGCAGATCCTTGTCCGTGATCAGGGTGGCGATTTCGATGATCCGGTCCTGGTCGGTATCCAGACCGGTCATTTCCAAGTCGATCCAGATCAGGTGATCGGCGCTGACGGCCATGAGGCTTCCTTGTTCGCCCAAGCAATCCGGCATTCTATCAGTCGGTACACGCCGGGGCGGCGCTGACACGCAAATGCGCTAGCATAGCGCCCTGAACGTACCCGGAGGACGTGCCTTGACGAACGAACCCATGACAGGTCTGGCGCAGAAGCGCTGCCGCCCCTGCGAAGGCGATCTGCCCCCGCTGACCCCTGAGCGGGTGCTGGCATTGCTCCCCAAGCTCGATGCCGACTGGCATCTCTGTGATGACGGACGCGGGATCGAGCGGGTGATTCGGTTTCGCAACTACTATCAGACCAGCGCATTCGTCAATGCAGTCGTCTGGATCGCGCATCAGGAAGACCATCATCCCGACATCCTGTTCGGCTACAACGAAGCCCGCATCCGTTACACGACCCATGCGATCGCCGGCCTCTCGGAAAACGATTTCATCTGCGCGGCCAAGGTGGATGACCTCTTCCCGGTCGATGGCTGATCTGGGCAGGAGAGACTGGGCCCGGGTCGTCGTCGACCATGGTCGCAATCTGCTGATCGAGACGCCGACCGGTGCCCGGCTGCAGGCTCAGACCCGCCGCATCACCCCGGCTCCGGTCACCGGCGATCGGGTCCATTTCGAGGACCTGGGCGGCGGTCAGGCGCGGATCGACGCCGTCCTTCCACGCCGCACGACGTTCCGCCGGCTCGAAGGTCGGCTCCACAATCGTGTCGTCGCCGCCAACGTCGACCAGCTGCTGATCGTGTTCGCGCCCCAGCCGGCCCCCGAGCCGGAATTGCTGGATCGCTATCTGATCGCTGCGCATGTCCTCGGATTGGAGCCGCTACTGCTCCTGAACAAGGCCGATCTTTCAGGCGAACACCCTGCCGCCGCACAGCGGGTCCTCGCCGGATATGCCGCGATCGGCTATCCCGGCCTGCGGATCAGTGCGCGTTCGGGGCTGGGATTGTCTGAATTGCGCGACCACATGCAGGGGATGGCCAGCCTGCTGGTCGGACAGTCCGGCGTCGGCAAGTCCGCGCTGACCAATGCGCTCATCCCCGGCGCCCTGAACCGGGTGGGCGAACTGTCCACCGCGCTCGGCACCGGACGTCACACCACCACCACGACCCGCTGGCACGGGCTGGCCGATGGCGGCGCCTTGCTTGATGCGCCCGGGGTGCGGGATTTCAAACTGTGGCCCCTGTCGCCTCAGGAACTGATCGGAGGATTCCCGGAATTCGGCCGCGCCGAGCCGTGTCGCTTCGTCGATTGCCAGCATCAGCGCGAGCCCGGCTGCGCCGTTCTGGCGGCGCGGGACGCCGGGGACATTCCGGCGCAGCGACACGCGCATTACCTGCGTTTGCTGACGCAGATGCAGCGCACGCCGGCCTGGCAGCGACCGGGTTGAATGCCACAGTCGCTGTGTCCGCTCCCACCCGCGACCCCCGGCATGGCCGAAAGACCGTCGTTCACTGACCGGAATGATCCGGACCGGTGAGCGTCCGCGGATCGAGCAGACGATCGAGTTCCTCGTCCGACAACTGCGTCATCCGGCGCGCGACCTCACGCACCGATACTCCTTCCTCCAGCGCGATCTTTGCGATTCGTGCGCCCGCCTCGTAACCGATCACCGGGTTGAGCGCCGTGATCAGGACGGGATTGCGGGCCAGACGCTCGCGCATGTGCCCGGCATGCATGAATCCTGGGATGTTGTCTACGACTACGCCGCACAATGCATCGACGCTGTGTCTAGCGCGTGGAACGCTCCCGCGCCGGCACCTGAGGCGCCCGAG
>PKCW01000197.1 GCA_002862965.1 Pseudomonadota bacterium | reverse complement strand
CCTTGCCGCCGCCAGCCTTGCCACCGCTGTCAGCGTCGACAGCCCAGGATGGCGGTGGCCCCCGCGCGAAGTGGAGGCCGAGCCCCCCACTGGCACCACGCCCACCGTCGCCGCCACGCCCGCGCCCGCTGCCATGACGGCCACCGCGGCCGCTGCTCTCGTGCCGGCAGAGTGTGGTCAGCTCGTCGTCACCCTGCTCGTCGTTCTGGTAGTAGACGGTACCCTGCACGCCCGCTTCTTCCGTGATCCAGTAGCGGCCGGCCAGCGCGACTTCGTCTTCTTCGATGACCTTGCTCAGACCCACGCCGAACTTGCCGGCCGTCTCGGTCGCCAGGACGGCCGGGGCAGCCACCACGGCAGCCAGGGCGATCGCCGGGATCAACAGCTTCTGTTTCGTGCTCATTATCTAACCCTCTCGATGTGATGAACGATTGGCGCTCCGGCAGCCTTGGCGCCACCTGCCGGTCGGGTTACCGCGCGCCGAATTCATCATCGGCGCACCGCAGGACTTGGCAGGAACACCGTGCTCGTCGCCGGATAGCCCGGGTCATGGTATTGATTTTCAAACGCATGGGCAAGCAAGCTGAGGCAAAATGTCAAATTAGACGGTCTTCATCGGCCTCGGGATCGATGCGCCGGGCGTGCGCTTCGGCGCCGCAACCCGCCAGATGGCGGCTGGTCGTCTCGATCCAGTCTCTGGCCTCGGCATTGATGGCGTCGGCATCGCGCCCGGTGGTTTCGATGGGCGGGCCGATCACCAGATGGGCGATGCCCGGCCGGATGCGCCAGCTCATTCCCGGCCAGAACAGGCCGGTGTCGATCGCGATCGGCACCACGGGGACGCCGGCACGCTGGGCGAGCCACGCCCCGCCCTTGTTGTAGGGCCGCGACGCGCCGGGCACCACCCGCGTGCCCTCCGGATACACGACCACCCACAGCCCCTGCCGCAGGCGCTCCTGGCCTTGCACAAGGACCTCCTTGAGCGCGGTCCGCGGCTGGTCCCGATCGATGGCGATCGGCTGCATCAGCGTCATGCACGGCCCGAACAACGGGATGCGGAGCAACTCGCGCTTCAAGACCCAGGTCTGCGGCGGAAGAATCAACGGCAACAGGAAGGTTTCGAGCATGGATTGGTGCTTGCACAACACCACGGCGGGGCCGGGCGGCAAGTGCTCCAGCCCTTGCACGGTGAATCGCAGGCCCACGATCCAGCGCAAAATCCAGGCGTGAAATCGCAGCCAAATCAGCGCCAGACGGTAGCGTCCGGCCCGCGGGAGCCGGCGACCGCCCAGCATGACGGGCGCCCACAGCACCATGCTCAGCGCCAGCAGGAGAAAGAACAGGCCGCAGCGCACCGCCTGCAGCGTGCCGAAGGCGGTGTCATGCTTCACCCGGGGCCGCTCCCTGCACGGTGATGCTCGCGATCCAATGGCGTGCGAACCCGGCCAGATCCGCGAACACCGGCACGTCCAAAGGCCCGGACCACTGCCGCAGGGTCTGCTCGCCGTGGCCGGTGCGCACCAGGACCGCTCGCGCCCCCGCGGCGCGGGCGGCGGCGAGATCCCGCGCCGCGTCGCCGACGACGATCATGGTCGCGGGCGGGATGTGCGCCCAGTGGGCGATGCGCTCGAGCAGCCCCGGGCGCGGCTTGCGGCAGGCGCAACCGGCGTCGGGCGCATGGGGGCAGGCGAAGATGCCGGCCAGATGGCCGCCCGCGGCGCTCACCTCCGCCCGCAACCGGTCATGGATGGCCTCCAGATCGGCCGCACCGAACAGGCCGCGACCGACGCCGGACTGGTTGGTCGCCACGACGATGCCGAACCCGGCGCGACCGAGCGCCGCGATCGCCGCCAGGCTGCCGGGCAGGAACTCCAGTTCCGCCGGGGTCTTTACGTAGTCGGCGCGATCGCGGTTGATGACCCCGTCCCGGTCGAGGACCAGCCAGCCCCGCTCGGGCCGAATGTCGGGCGGGGCTGGCGGCTCGAGCGGTCGCAGCTCGGCGGGGCTCATCTGGCCGGACAGAGCTGGGAAATGTCGGCCACCTCCCAGAACAGCGCCTGCAGGGCGGCGAGCAGCGCAAAGCGATTGGCGCGCAGAGCCGCATCCTCGGCGTTGACGAGCACGGTGTCGAAAAAGGCATCCACCGGCGCGCGCAGGTCGGCCAGCGCGGTCAGCGCGGCCGTATAGTCACGCCGGGCCAAGAGGGGCGCGATCCGGGCCTGCCGTTCCCCGAGCGCCTCGAACAGCGCCCGCTCGGCCGGCTCGACGAAGCGCTCGGGATCGATACGGCCCTCGCCCGGCGCGACGTCGGATTTGGCGAGGATGTTGGCCACGCGCTTGTTGGCGGCGGCCAGTGCCATGGCCGCGGGCAGCGCGCGGAAGTGGTCGACCGCCCGCACGCGCCGGTCGATGTCGAGCGGCACCGTCGGCGCGCGCGCCATCACGGCGAGGAAGGCCTCCGCCGGTATCCCCCGTTCTTCATGGACGGCGCGCATGCGCTCCAGCACATAGGCGAACACCGGCTCGATCGGCTCTTCCTTCAGCGCGCCATAGCCGGCGCGGGCCTGGGTCAGCAACGCGCGCAGATCCAGACTCAGTTCGCGCTCGATGAGGATGCGCAGCAGGCCGATGGCGGCGCGGCGCAGGCCGAAAGGATCGCGCGAGCCGGTCGGCGCCTGGCCCATGCCGAAGATGCCGACCAGGGTATCGAGCCGATCGGCGAGCGCCAGCGCGCACCCGGTCGACGTGGCGGGCAAGGCATCACCGGCAAAGGCGGGCAGGTATTGCTCGCGCAGGGCGCGCGCCACGTCGGGCGCTTCGCCGTCGAGGCGGGCGTAGTGCTCGCCCATGATGCCCTGCAGTTCATCGAACTCGCCGACCATCTCGGTCATGAGATCGCACTTGGACAGGATTCCGGCCCGCTGCGCGAGCGCCGCATCGCCGCCGATCTGCGCCGCGATCCAGCCGGCGAGCGCCGCCAGCCGCTCGGTCTTGTCGAACACGCTGCCGAGCTCGGCCTGATAGGTCACCGCGCGCAGCGCGTCGCGGCGCGCCGCGAGCGGCTGCTTGCGATCCTGCTCGAAGAAAAAGGCGGCGTCGGCCAGCCGCGGACGGATCACCCGCTCGTTGCCGGCAACCACCTGCGCCGGATCGCGCGAGGCCAGATTGGCGAGCGTGATGAAGTGGTTGAGCAGCCGCCCCTGCCCGTCGCGCACGGGAAAATATTTCTGGTGCCCGCGCATGGAAGACATCAGCGCCTCGGCCGGCACCTCGAGGAAACGCGCCTCGAAGCGCCCGGCCAGCGGCACCGGCCATTCGGTGAGTGCAGTCACCTCGTCGAGCAAATCCTCGTCGAGAACCGCCTCGCCGCCCAGCGCCGCAGCCGCAGCCGTGACGCCCTCGACGATGCGCGCGCGGCGCACGTCGAAATCGGCCACCACATGAGCCGCCATCAGACGCTCTGGATAATCCCCCGACCGATCCAGCGCGATCGGATCCGGCGCATGGAAGCGGTGGCCCCGGCTGAGCCGACCCGCGGGCACGCCCAGGACCGATCCCGCCACGACCTCGGTGCCGAGCAGCATCACCAGCCAGTGCAATGGCCGCACGAATTCGTCCCGGCCCGCGCCCCAGCGCATGCGCTTGGGCGTCGGCAGGGTCTCGAGCGCACGCGCGACCAGAGACGGCAGCAAATCGCGCGTCGGCTGGCCCGGCCGCACGGCACGATGCACCAGCCGCGCTTGGCGTCCCTCGCCCTGGCGTGCGAGCGTCTCGACCGCGACGCCGCAACTGCGGGCAAACCCGAGCGCCGCCGGCGTGGGCGCACCCTCGGCGGTGAAGGCCGCGGCCACGGCGGGTCCCATTCTTTCCTCGAGCTGATCCGGCTGTTGCAGCGCCACCGCCTCGATGTGCACCGCGAGGCGGCGGGGCGTCGCATACGCGGCGACGGCGCCGCATGCGACATGCGCGGCCGCGAGCTCGCGCCGCATGCCTTCGGCAAAGGCATCGCGCAAGCTGCGCAGCGCCTTGGGTGGCAGTTCCTCGGTACCCAGTTCGACCAGCAGATCGGCGTGGCTCATGCGGCAGCCTCCTGCCGGGCGCGCCACTGATCGAGCACCTCCAGCCGCAGCGCCGGCGGCGCCAAGGGGAAACCCAGTCGGGCGCGGGCCTCGAAGTAGGCCTGGGCGACGGCGCGCGCCAGCGTGCGCACCCGCAGGATGTAGCGCGCCCGCTCGGTGACCGAGATGGCATGGCGCGCGTCGAGCAGATTGAAGGCATGCGAGGCTTTCATGACCATCTCATAGGCCGGCAAGGCCAGGCCGGCGGCCATCAGGCGGCCCGCTTCGGCTTCATGGAAATCGAACAGGCGCAACAGCGCATCCACCGGCGCCTGCTCGAAGTTGTAGGCCGACATCTCGACCTCGTTCTGGTGGAACACATCGCCATAGGTGACCGGCGCCCCATCAGGGCCGATGGTCCAGACCAGATCGAAGATCGAGTCCTTGCCCTGCAGGTAAAGCGCGATGCGTTCGAGGCCATAGGTGATCTCGCCGGTCACGGGATAACACTCCAGGCCGCCCACCTGCTGGAAATAGGTGAACTGGGTGACTTCCATGCCGTTCAGCCAGACCTCCCAGCCCAGCCCCCAGGCGCCGAGCGTGGGCGATTCCCAGTTGTCCTCGACGAAGCGGATGTCGTGCACCAGGGGATCGATGCCGAGCTCCCGCAGCGAGTCGAGATAGATCGACTGAAATTCCAGCGGCGAAGGTTTCATCACCACCTGGAACTGGTAGTAATGTTGCAGCCGGTTGGGATTCTCGCCATAGCGGCCGTCTTTCGGCCGGCGGCAGGGCTGCACATAGGCCGCGTTCCACGTCTCCGGTCCGATGGCGCGCAGGAATGTGGCGGGGTGGAAGGTCCCGGCGCCGACTTCCAGATCCAGCGGCTGGAGGATCACACACCCCTGCCGTGCCCAGAAATTCTGAAGCGCCAGGATCAGGTCCTGAAAGGTTTGGGGCGAGGCGCTCATGATCCTCCGTGCCGGACAGTGCACACATGCAGTGGATGAGGGTCCAAAGTATACCGACCGGGTCGACCGGCATGCATCCAGACTGCCGCCGCCCCGCCGGGGATGCTACGCTTGCCGGCGGTGCGGGAGCCGTGCCGGGGCCGCACGACGAGCGGCGGCGACGCGCTCAGAGGACCGTTTTTGCGCTTTTTTGGTGCATCCAGGCCCGGCTTGCACCGGGTTCGCGCGCAGCCGGCGCCCCCTGCGGTCCGCTCAGGCGTCCGGCCGGCTTCGACGAACCCGCACCTGCGTGGCATGGTTCATGCTGCCCTCGAGTGGATTCCCATCCGTGGGTGGGTTGGGTATGGCTTGATCGATCTCTCTTTGGAGGAATGCAATGTCAACGTCCAGCGCTGATGTGCTGAAGCTGATTCAGGACAAAGAAGTCAAGTTCGTGGATTTTCGGTTTACCGACACCCGCGGCAAGGAACAGCACGTCACGGTGCCTGCGCATACCGTGGACGCCGAGGTGCTCGAAGAAGGCAAGATGTTCGACGGCTCCTCCATCGCCGGCTGGAAGGGTATTCAGGAATCCGACATGATCCTGATGCCGGACCTGGAAACCGCACGGCTCGATCCGTTTTTCGAAGAGCTGACCCTCAACCTGACCTGTGATGTGGTGGAACCCTCGACCATGCAGGGCTACGACCGCTGCCCGCGCTCGCTCGCCAAGCGTGCGCTGGCCTATCTGCAGTCCACCGGCCTGGCCGATACCGCCTTCTTCGGGCCGGAAAACGAGTTCTTCATCTTCGACGACATCCGCTGGGGCGCCGACATCAGCGGCTGCTTCTACAAGATCGATTCCGAGGAAGCCGGCTGGAACACCGAAAAGGTCTACCCCGACGGCAACATGGGCCATCGTCCGGGTGTCAAGGGCGGTTATTTCCCCGTGCCGCCGGTCGATGCGCTGCACGACATCCGCGCGGCCATGTGCCTGACGCTGGAGGAGATGGGCGTTCCGGTGGAAGTCCATCACCACGAGGTGGCCACGGCCGGTCAGTGCGAAATCGGCGTCAAGTTCAACACGCTGGTGAAAAAGGCCGACGAGGTCCAGGTCCTCAAGTACGTCATCCAGAACGTCGCCCACAGCTACGGCAAGACGGTGACCTTCATGCCCAAGCCGCTGGTCGGCGACAACGGCAGCGGCATGCACGTGCACCAGTCGCTCGCCAAGGGCGGCCAGAACCTGTTCGCCGGCGACCAGTACGGCGGGCTGTCGGAAACGGCGCTCTACTACATCGGCGGCATCATCAAGCACGCCCATGCCATCAACGCCTTCACCAACGCCAGCACCAACAGCTACAAGCGCCTGGTGCCCCACTTCGAGGCGCCCGTGATGCTGGCCTACTCGGCCCGCAACCGTTCGGCCTCGGTGCGCATCCCCTGGGTTTCGAGCCCCAAGGGTCGCCGCATCGAAGTGCGTTTCCCCGACTCGACGGCCAATCCTTACCTTGGCTTTGCCGCCATGATGATGGCCGGCCTGGACGGCATCAAGAACAAGATCCACCCCGGCGAAGCCATGGACAAGGATCTCTACGACCTGCCGCCCGAAGAGGAAAAGGCCATCCCCAAGGTGGCCTTCTCGCTGGAGCAGGCGCTGGATGCCCTGGACGGGGATCGGGACTTCCTCACGGCGGGCGGCGTGTTCAGTGACGACATGATCGATGCCTACATCGGGCTCAAGATGGCGGACGTTTCGCGCGTGCGCATGACCACGCATCCGGTCGAGTTCGAGCTCTACTACAGCCTCTGATCCCGCTCCAAATCGAAAAAGCCCTGCCTGATGCGATTCAGGCGGGGCTTTTTCATGCTGCATCTTCGTGCAGCAAGGACATCCGACGGGGCCGGGCATGCACCGCCACCCGTCAGCCGCGCCGCGATCGCCCCGACACCGCCCGGCCGCAGACGCTGGTCGCACCATCATGGCGCATAATCAGCCCCACGACCGCGCCAACGCCTGTACGGAACGCCTGCGCGCACCGCCTTGAAACGCGCTTGTTGCGGCATGGCTTTTGCTTTCCCGAGATCGCCATGAAAAGTCCTTCACGAAACGATCAGGCGCTGATCACCGCCGGGCTGGGAGCCGCGGCGCTTCTGGATCAACTGGCGAGCGCCGTGCTGGTGCTGGATGGTGCCCTGCGCATCCGATACCTCAACAGCGCCACCGAAATGCTGTTCGGCGCCAGCGCCCGGCGCCTGATGGACACCCCGCTGCACGCGCTGGTATCGCAGGGCGAAAGCCTGACCGAACGTCTGCTCGAGGCGCTGGGCAGCGAGGCTCCCTACACGGAGCGCGAGCTGCACCTGAACCTCGAGTCCATGGTCGACCCCGCCTCCGTGGTGGTGGACTGCATGGTGACTCCCATCCGGCTCACGAACGGCGCGCGTGCCCTGCTGCTCGAACTCCACCAGCAGGATCGCCACCTGCGCATTTCCCGCGAAGAGAATCTGCAGACCCAGCAGCAGGCCAGCCGGGCCGTCGTGCGCGGCCTGGCGCACGAGATCAAGAACCCGCTCGGCGGCCTGCGCGGCGCTGCCCAGCTGCTGGACGCCGAGATCCACGACCCGGAACTGCGCGACTACACGCGGGTGATCATGGCGGAGGCCGATCGCCTGCAACAGCTGGTCGATACCCTGCTCGGCTCCAATCGCCTGCCGCGCATGGTCGAGGTCAACGTCCACGAGGTCATGGAGCGGGTGCGCACCCTCGTGGCGGCCGAAGGCCATCCGGGCATCAGCGTGCGCAGCAACTACGATCCCAGTCTGCCGCTGCTCAGGGCCGACCCCGATCAGTTGATCCAATCGGTACTCAACATCGTGCGCAACGCGATCGAGGCGGTGCTGCCCCAGTCGCGGCGCCATCAGCCGGCGGAAGTCGTCCTCATCACACGCGCCCAGCGCCAGTTCACCATCGGACATCATCGCCACCGTCTGGTCATCCGGGTCGACGTCGTGGACAACGGCCCCGGGATCCCTGCCGACTTCGCCGAACAGATCTTCTATCCCATGGTCACGGGTCGCGCCGAAGGCACGGGACTGGGCCTGTCCATTGCGCAGGATCTGATCGGCCGGCATGGCGGGACGATCGAGTGCCACAGCCGTCCAGGCGAAACGCGCTTTTCCATTTTTCTCCCTCTGCAGCAGGCACAAAAATGAATACCGAAGTCGTGAACGTCTGGATCGTCGACGACGATCGGTCCATGCGCTGGGTGCTGGAGAAGGCGCTGCGCAACGACGGCATGTCCACGCAGTCCTTCGAATCGGCCGACGCGGTGCTGCGCGACATGCGGACACGGCGGCCGGACGTCCTCGTCACCGACGTGCGCATGCCGGGCATGGATGGGCTCGCCCTGCTGCAGCAACTGCACGAACAGGATCCCAACCTGCCGGTCATCGTGATGACGGCCCACTCGGACCTCGATAGCGCGGTCGCCTCCTATCAGGGCGGGGCCTTCGAGTATCTGCCCAAGCCGTTCGACATCTATGAAGCGGTGGAACTGGTGCGGCGCGCCTACAAGCACCGCATCCAGCAAAGCCGTCCCGATCTGGTCGCACCCGAGCCCCCCAACATCCCCACCATCATTGGCGAGGCGCCGGCGATGCAGGAGGTGTTCCGCGCCATCGGCCGATTGTCGCGCTCGCACATCACCGTGTTGATCAACGGCGAGTCCGGCACCGGCAAGGAACTGGTGGCGCGCGCCCTGCATCGCCACAGCCCGCGCGCCGGCAAGCCCTTCATCGCGCTCAACACCGCCGCCATTCCGCGCGAGCTGCTCGAGTCGGAGCTGTTCGGTCACGAACGCGGCGCCTTCACCGGCGCTCAGGCGCTGCGGCGCGGCCGCTTCGAACAGGCAGACGGCGGCACGCTGTTTCTGGACGAGATCGGCGACATGCCAGCCGAGCTCCAGACCCGGCTGCTGCGTGTACTCGCGGACGGACAGTTCTATCGCGTGGGGGGCCATGTCCCGCTGCACGTCGACGTGCGCATCATCGCCGCGACGCACCAGAACCTGGAGAATCTCGTCAAGACCGGCCAGTTCCGTGAGGACCTGTTCCATCGCCTCAACGTGATCCGGGTGCACGTGCCGCCGCTGCGCGAACGGCGCGAGGACATCCCGCTGCTGCTGCGGTTCTTCTTGAGCCGGGCCGCCAAGGAACTCGGCATGGAGGTCAAGATCCTGCGCCCCAACGTGGAAGCCTACCTGTGCCGGCTCGACTGGCCGGGCAACGTACGCCAGATCGAAAACACCTGTCGCTGGCTGACCGTCATGGCCTCGGGACGTGAAGTGCACATGGAGGACCTGCCGCCGGAACTGGCGCGTCAGGACGCCCGCAGCGCGGATGCCGTGCAGGGCTGGGAGGACGGCCTGAAGCGCTGGGCCGAGCAGCAACTGGCCGGCGGCGAACAGGACCTGCTCGGCCATGCCACGCCCAACTTCGAACGCATCATGATCCGCGCCGCGCTGAGCCACACCGGCGGGCGCCGTCAGGAAGCTGCGCGCCTCCTGGGGTGGGGACGCAACACCCTGACGCGCAAGATCAAGGAACTGGAGATGCCCGACGATCCGTGAGGCGCTTCAGCGGCCGGAGCGATGCGCCCGGTCCGCATGATCGGTGCGGGCCTCGGGCACGCTGGTGATGAGCCGCGAACCGCTGTTGCGGGTGAGATAGTTCCACGCCCAGCGCGTCATCACCACCAGGCGGTTGCCGAATTCGATCAGCCCCATCATGTGCACCAGCACCCACAGATACCAGGCCACCACTCCCTTCACGTGGACGAAGCGCAGGTCGCCGACCGCGGCGTGCCGGCCGATGACGGCCATGCTGCCCTGGTTGCGGTAGCGGAAGGGCGGCAGGGCGCGCCCGCGCTGGCGCGCTTTCAGCAGCCGGGCCACGTAGTCGCCCTCCTGCATGGCGACCGGCGCGACCCCGGGCAGCGCCTGGCCGCCCGCGGGCGCGTAGTGGGACAGATCGCCGATCACGAAGATCTCCGGATGCGCCGGCAGTGACAGATCGGCATTGACCTCGACCTTGCCCGCCCGGTCCAGCTTGCAATCGACGCGCCTCGCGAGCGTCTGGCCGAATTGCGATGCCCGCACGCCGGCGGCCCACAGGACGGTGCGCGCCTCGATCGCTTCCTCGCGGCCATCCGGCCGCTTCAGCCGCACGCCGTCGCCATCGATATGAGTCACCAGCGTGCCGGTCATCACCTCCACCCCGAGCTGCGCGAGCGACTTCGCGGCCGCGGCCGCAAGATCGGCGGGATAGCTCGGCAGCACCTGCGCGGCGCCCTCGGCCAGCACGATCCGGCTGCGGCCGGTGTCGATGTGATGAAACTCGTCTTTCAGCGTGTGCCGGGCCAGCTCGCCGATGGCCCCGGCCAGCTCCACGCCGGTCGGACCGGCCCCGACGACGACGAAGGTGGTGAGGCGCGCTTGCTCCGCTGCATCTTCGCTGAGCTCGGCCGCCTCGAAGGCGCTGAAGATGCGCTGACGCATCTCCAGCGCATGTTCGATGGTCTTGAGCCCCGGCGCATTCTCGCGCCAGGCATCGTTGCCGAAATAGCTGTGCTTGACGCCGGTGGCGGCGATGAGGATGTCGTAGTCGATGCGCACGCCCCCGTTGAGGATCACCTGCCGCGCTGCGGGGTCGAGATCGACGGCGGCGCCCTGCACGACGCGCACGTTGGGCCGGCCGCGCAACACATGGCGCACCGGGGTGGCGATGTCGCTGGGCGCCAGCTTGCCCGTCGCCACCTGATAGAGCAGCGGCTGAAACAGGTGGTAGTTGCGCTTGTCGATGACGGTGACGCGGAAGGCCGGATCGCGCGACAGCGCCTTGGCGGCGTACAGGCCGCCGAAACCGGCGCCGACGATGACGACATGCTTGGTGTTGGGAGAAGCGCGGGTCGACGCCATGGATGCCTTGCCGGTGGAAGCTGTCAAAGCGAATCATGATACCCCAAGGCGCCGAAGCGGCCATCGCTGCCCGCGCGGCGCTACACTCGTGCCGGTCAAAGCCGGGATCGGGTGTCACCGCCTCATGTGTCTGCTCTTCATCGCCTGGCGACCCCAGCGTCGCCAACCCTTGATCGTCGCCGCCAATCGCGACGAGTTCCATGGCCGCCCAGCCCTGCCTGCGGCGCCGTGGGACGACGCGCCGCAGATCGTCGGCGGGCGCGACCTGCAGGGCGGCGGGACCTGGCTCGGCGTCGCGGCGCCGGGCCGTTTCTGCGCCCTGACCAACTTTCGCGAGCCCAGCCGGCCCCTGCCGGGCGCACCCTCCCGCGGCGCGCTGGTGAGCGCGGTGCTGCGCTCGCCGCAGCCGCTTGCCGACGTGCTGGAAGAGCTGAGCGCGCGCATCGACGGCTACGCCGGCTTCAATCTGCTGGCCGCCGACGACCAGGGCCTGTGGCTGCTCAGCAACCGCGCCACGCCGGCCCTGCAGGCGCTGCCGCCGGGAATCCACGGTCTCAGCAATGGTGCCCTCGGGGCGGATTGGCCCAAGGTGCGCCGCGGCAAGCGTCGCCTCGCGGCGCTGCTCGAACCCGGCGAGGTGCCGATCGCGGACCTGTTCGCCCTGCTGGCCGATGAGCAGGTCGCGCCCGACGCCGAATTGCCCCGTACCGGCCTCGATCTCGCCTGGGAACGGCTGCTGTCCCCGGCCTTCATCCGCCATCCGCAGTACGGTACGCGCTGCTCCACCGTCGTCGTCGGCGAGGCGGCGGGCGATCTGCGTCTCGTCGAGCGGCGCTTCGACGCCGCGGGGCAGCCGAGCGGACAGTCCGACTGGACGCTCACGCCCGACGGCCGCGCGCGCCGGGAGGCCCCATGAACAGCGCACCGGCCCACCGTCCCTGGACGGCCGCCGAGGTCGCCGCGGCCGGTCGCACACCCGATCAGGTCCAGATCGCCGGGAAGCGCCTGTACTGGAGCGAGTCCCGGCCCACCGAGGGCGGACGGGTGAGCCTGATGCAGGCGCGTCCCGGCGCGGCGCCGGTCGACCTCCTGCCCGCGCCCTTCAGCGCCCGCAGCCGGCTGCTGGAATACGGCGGCGGCGCCTTTGCCGTCAGCGGCGGCGCGCTGTGGTTCGTCAACGACCCGGGGCAGGATCTGCACCGCCTCGACCTTGCGGACGGGGCCGTGCCGCAGCGCGTCTGGACCGCCGGTGCGGACCGTTTCGGCGACCTTTACTGGGACGTGGCGCACGCACGCCTGCTGGCCGTGCGGGAAGCGTCGGATGGGCGGCTCAGCCTCGTGGCCCTGGATGCCGGCGGCCTCACGGAATTGGTCGCAGGCGCGGATTTCTACGCCAACCCGCGCGTCAGCCCCGACGGTCGCGCGCTGCTGTTCATCGCCTGGGATGCGCCGCACATGCCCTGGGATGCGGCGACGCTCTACCGCGCCACGCTGATCGACGGCCGGCCGCAGGATATCCGGCCCATCGCCGGCGGTCCGGACCGAAGCGTGTGCCAGGCCGAGTTCGATGCGCGCGGCGATATCGTGCTGCTGGGCGAGACGGACGGCTGGTGGACGCCGCTGCGCTGGCACGACGGCGCGCTCCATGCCCTGTGGTCCGCGCCCGTGGATTGCGGGTTCCCGCGCTGGCAGGCGGGCATGCGCCAGCTCGCGCTGCTGGACGACGGCCGGATCGCGTGGATCGCGACGCGCCGGGGGCGGCGCCAACTGATGCTGTTCGAGCCGTCCGCCGCGACGGTCGTCGCGCTCGATCTGCCCTGGACGGAATTCGCGGGACTGACCGCATCAGGCCAGACGCTCGCCTGCATCGCGGCCGCTCCCGACCGCCGCTGGGAGGCGATCACCCTGAGCCTCGACCCCCTGCGCACGACGGTGTGCTCGGACGCGCCGCCGCTGCCGGCCGGGGTCGGGGTCTCCTCGCCGCAGTGGCTCGCGTTCCGGAGCGGCGAGGGCGAAGCCTATGGCCATTTTTATGCGCCGGCCCCGCACGGCGGGGATGCGGGCACCTTGCCGCCGCTTCTGGTGCGCGGCCACGGCGGCCCCACCAGCCGCGCCGTGACGGCACTGGAACCCCGCACGCAGTTCTGGACCAGCCGCGGCTTTGCCGTACTGGACGTGGATTATCGCGGCAGCACCGGCTACGGCCAGGCCTACCGGCAGGCGCTGGAGGGCTGTTGGGGCGAGGCGGACGTCGCCGATTGCGTCGCCGGCGCCGACTTTCTGGTCGCGACGGGAGCGGTCGACGGCCGGCGCTGCGTCATCAGCGGCAGCAGCGCCGGCGGCCTGACCGTGCTCGGCGCGCTGGCCTTCCACGAGCGTTTCGCCGCCGGCGGGTGTTATTACGGCATCGGGGATCTGGCCGCCCTGGCACGGGACACGCACAAATTCGAGGCGCATTACCTGGACCGCCTCGTGGGACCGTGGCCGGCTGCCGAGGTGCTCTACCGGGCCCGCTCGCCGCGCTTTCACGCCGGGCGGATCCGCGCGCCGGTGGTCTTCTTCCAGGGCGCGGAGGACCGTGTCGTGCCGCCCGCCCAATGCCGCGAAATGGCGAAGGTCCTGCGCGAAAACGGCATCGCCACCGAATACCACGAATTTCCCGGCGAAGGCCACGGCTTCCGCCGCGCCGAGACCGTCATCGCCTGCCTCGAGGCCGAAGCGGCGTTCTATGCCCGCACCCTTTGCGGCGGGATCACCGGCTGACCCGCCTCAAAATTCGGAAGCGGCGCTCTGCCATCGGCTCGCGACTCCCCGCGCGGCTTGAGCGGACCGGGATCGCCCGGCGTCACCGCGCCGCTGCGGATGTCCCGCCGTCAGAGCCCCTCGCGCGGCGGCGGCGGGGTCTCGAGCGTGACGTGCCGCACTGCGCGCGAAGCGGGCAGCTCGCCCCCGAACAGCTCGGCGAACGGCCGGCGATAGGGATCGTAGGTCTGGGCACCATGCACCGCCAGAAAGGCGTTCGACAGGAAGGCCAGTGCGTCTTTCAGCACATCTGGCACCAGGCCCACGCCGCCAGCGCCGGGGATCAACGCGGCAAGACTCATTGCGGCGATGAAATCCTGTGTCTCGACGGCTTTGTTGAGGCCCAGGCCCCTGGCCTTCAGCACGTCCACGAGCGCAGCCTCGTCCTGGGCCCGGGACCGCGCCGCACCGACCTGCGACACGGATCGCGCCAGCGACGCCGCAGACTGTTGCCGGGCCGACCGCGAACGATCGGGGGCGAAATGCGCAATCACCGCGCGCGCGCCAGGATGCGCCACGGGCCCGGCGACGCCAATCTTGGGAACCGGATCGGGCTTGGCGTCGTAATGGATGTAGCGCGGCCCTTCGGGAAAATCGCGCGCCACCGAACCATGCGTTTCCACCCGCAGCAAGTCGAGCGGAGCAGCCCAATCGCCCCGCAACCGCGCTTCTTTGGCGAGGCGGTTGCGCGTCCCATGAATGGCTTCACTGATCACCACCGTACCGGCGCTGCCACCCCGGATGTGCACCGGCTCCCGCCGCGCCAGATGATCGGCGATCACCTGTTCCAAGGTGTCGACCGCAGGGCCGGAGGAGGAGGCGGGAAGCGCATCGCTGGCCGCGCCGGCACCATCACCGGCATAGAAAATCCCGAGGATCGCGATCTGGCTGATTTCCGCCAGCACGGCCACGTTGACGGCCGTGATCACGGGCGATCCGTTCGCGCCGTTGACGTAATACAGCGTGGGGCCGTCCTGGGGAGCCCGCGCACCGCGAAAACGCGGCACCCGGTCCTCGCCCACCGTGGCGGGATCGTAGAGGCAGACATCGCCGCCGAGGTAGAAGCCGTCCAGCGCCTGCGGGTCCACAGCCGGGCCGGGCTCGATCCCTTCCGGCAAGACGCATGCCCCAACCCAGCCCGGCACCATGGCAAGGCCGAGCGCCAACGCCCATGATCTGAAATCGTTCCGCAACATCGTTCACCCCTGCGCAGGATCGTATCGCACCCGCGAGCGCGGATGAGTGTAGGCCGATTTCATGACGCTGCAAGCCGCCACGCATGGCCGGGCGTTGCAGGCTCCGACGCGCGCGATGATGACTGAATGAAACATTGTTGCATCGCATGCAGGGCGGGGCTAAGCTGCTGGC
>PKCW01000096.1 GCA_002862965.1 Pseudomonadota bacterium | reverse complement strand
GAGGTTGTTTCTAAGTCTCTAACCTCGCAACAAATCCATACTTAGTAATAGCAATTAATAGCGATTAATAATTAAGAATAATAATCATGGATAATTAATAATAATAAACAGAAATTATAATCGTTCAAAAACGCGATGGCGAAGGCCCTGGGCACGGTTTTGATGGCCAAGGAGCTCCACGGGCGGCTGCAGCGCGTCGACCACCTTGGCGAGCGATGCGCCAGGGCGGAACAGCGCAACCTTCTTGCCACCTTCTTCGGCCGAAAGCTTGCTGTCTTCCTGCTGCGCGGTCTGCCCGCGGCTGAAGGGGGCAGGCTGGATCACTTGCGGGTTCTCGTCGATCCGTACGGTCAGCTTGCCGTGGCTGATGGCAGCCGGGGAAAGCCGGACTGCACTGTTAATCACGACCGTGCCGGTGCGGCTGTTGACGATGATGCGCGCCGGCGCGCCGCCCGGCTCCAGCTCCAATGTTTCGAGCGCGGCGAGAAAGGCCACCCGGTGTTCGGCGCTCGCCGGCGCCCGCAGGCTCACCGAGGCCGCATCCTGCGCGCGCGCGATGCCCGCTCCGAAGCGCCGATCGATGGCCTCGACCAGACGATTGGCGGTGGTGAAATCGGGGTTGTGCAGATTGAGCCGAATCTCGTCCCCCTGGGCAAAGCCGCTGGGAACTTCCCGCTCGACCGAAGCCCCGCCGGGAATCCGCCCGGCGCTCGGAATGTTGATGCTGATGCGCGAACCGTCCCGGCCGGAGACCCCCAGGCCGCCGACCGCCAGATTGCCCTGCGCCATGGCATACACCCGCCCGTCGGCTCCCTTGAGCGGGGTCATCAGCAGGCTGCCGCCCCGCAGGCTCTTGGCGTTGCCGATGGACGCCACCGTCACGTCGATGCGCTGGCCGGGCTTGGCGAAGGCCGGCAACTCCGCCTGCACGGATACCGAGGCCACGTTCTTGAGCTGCGGATTGGCGTCGGGCGGCACGACGATGCCGAACTCGGCCAGCATGTTGCGGATGCTCTGAATGGTGAACGGCGCCTGGCTGGTCTGATCGCCCGTGCCGTCCAGACCGACCACCAGGCCGTAGCCGACGAGCTGGTTGCTGCGCACGCCCTGGACGCTGGCCAGATCCTTGACGCGTTCCGCCTGGGCCGGGGCAATGCCGCCGAGGAGGACCAGCAGCAGGCAGGGGAGGATCGGTCGCGTCGAGCGCCAAGAGAAAAACGGCTGCATCACGATCATGCCTCTGCTAGAACGGCCACACCGGGTGATTGAAGAATCGCGCCAGCCAGCCCATGGCATTGCTGTCGGCCAGGGCGCCGCGGCCGTTGTAGGTGATGCGCGCATCGGCCACCTGCGTCGAGGCGACGGTATTGTCCGCTGCGATGTCGGTGGGTCTGACGATGCCCTCGATGCGCACCAGCTCCTGGCCTTGGTTCAGGGTGAGCCACTTTTCGCCCTTGACCAGCAGATTGCCGTTCGGGTGACGGCCGACGACCTGGACGGTCACGTTGCCGGTGAGCCGGTTGCTTTGCTGACTGGCGCCCTCGCCGTTGAAATCCCGGTCGCCTTCGATGGAGGCGCTCAGCAGTGGCTTGCCGCCCCAGGTAACGTTGCGCCCGAACAGGATGGGGTCGGCGAGCTGCACGCTCTGGCTCTTGGACGCCTGGGTGGAGGCGCTCTTGCTTGCGTCGGTGCGCTCCGTCAGGACGATGGTCAGCACATCGCCCACGCGCCGCGCCGTGCGGTCTTCGAACAGGGCCCGTTCGGTCTCCGGCCGGTAGATCGCCCCGTCGGCATGCCGCTCGACGGGCGCGATGGCCGGCAGGGCCGGCGGGGGCACCTCCGTCATGCGGGTCGGTGGCGCAGCGGCGCAGCCGGCGAGCAGCAGGGCTGTCGCCAGAGCCGTCTGTTGCAAGAGGCGCATGGAAAACACCGAAGCGCTCACGAGTGGCTGGCCTACAGATTGTTGTTGAGGTACTCGAGCATGCGATCGGTCGTGCTGATGGCTTTGGAGTTCATCTCATAGGCCCGCTGGGTCTCGATCATGTTCACGAGCTCCTCCACGACGTTCACATTCCCGCTTTCCACGGTGCCCTGCAGCAGGGTGCCCAGGCCGTTGAGTCCGGGCGTGCCGAGCTGGGCCGGCCCGGACGCGGCGGACTCGAGGAACAGGTTCTGACCCTGTGGCTGCAGGCCGGAAGGGTTGATGAAGTCCGCCGTCTGCAGGGCACCGAGCTGAACCGGTGCCGTCTGTCCGGCGAGCTGCACGGTCACCGTTCCGTCGCTGCCGATGGTGACGCTCTGCGCGCCTTCGGGAATGGTGATGCCGGGCTGAACCACATAGCCGTTCGCGGTCACCATCTGGCCCTGATCGTTCAGATTGAACGAACCGTCACGGGTGTAGGCCAGGCTGCCATCCGGCATCAGGATCTGGAAAAAGCCACGCCCCTGGACGGCGAGATCGAGCGCGTTGCCGGACTGGACGAGGTTGCCCTGGGTGAAGATCTTCTCGGTGGCCACCACCCGCACGCCGGTGCCGAGGTTGAGGCCGGAGGGATATTGGGTCTGCTGACTGCTCTGGGCGCCCACCTGACGCAGGTTCTGATAGATGAGGTCCTCGAACACCACGCGTCCGCGCTTGAAGCCCGTGGTGTTGGCGTTGGCCAGATTGTTGGCGATGGTCGCCATGCGGGTCTGCTGGGCGTCCAGACCGGTTTTCGAGGCCCAAAGTGCCGGATCCATGGTCGTTTCCCCTATGGCGATGCGTCATCCCATCCGCAGCAACTGCGTCGCTGCGGCGTCGTTGTCTTCGGCGGTCTTCATCAGCTTGACCTGCATTTCGTATTGCCGGGCCAAGGCGATCATGTCGATCAAGGCGCGGCTGGGCTGGACGTTGCTGGCCTCGAGCATGCCCGGGACCAGCCGGACGGCTGCCGAAGGCTCGGCACGCGGATCGCCGGGCAAACGGAACAGGCCCGCGCCGTCCTTGGTGAGCAGCGCCGGATCCGGGTCGGCAAGTTCGATCCGGTCCAGCACGGCCAGCGTATTGGGACGCTCGCCCGGCGGGATGAGAGAGACCGTGCCGTCACGGCCGATCTCGATGCGACTGCCGGGCGGCAGCACGATCGGACCGGCTTGACCCAGGACCGGATGGCCGGCGCCGGTTTCCAGCAGCCCGGACGGCGTCACGCGCATGTTGCCGGCGCGCGTGTAGGCCACGCCGCCGTCGGGTGCCTGAACGGCGATGTAGCCGCTTGCTTCGATGGCGACGTCGAGTTCCCCGCCGGTCGCCATGAGCGCCCCTGCGCTGCGATCGAATCCCGATCCTCCGGCCTGGGTGTAGACGCGGCTCGGATGGCCCTCGCCGTACAGGGCGCGGGCCTGAAAGCTGTCCAGATCCGCCTTGAAGCCGACCGTTGCGGCATTGGCGAGGTTGTGGCTGACCTGAGTCTGCGCCCGCTGGATCTGATCGGCGCCGCTCATGGCGATGTACAGCATTTTGTCCATGGTGTTTAGCGCCTGCGACGGGATCAGCGGATGTTGATCACGGTCTGGGTGATCTCATCCATGGTGGAGATCATCTGCGCATTGGCCTGAAAGCCGCGCTGCGAGACGATCATTTGCACCAGTTCGGCCGTCAGGTCCACGTTGGAGGCTTCAAGAGCGCCGGACTGGATCAGGCCCAGGCTGCTGGTGCCGGCCTCGCCGCGCAGCGGCGACCCGGAGGCGAAGGTCTCGGACCAGCGCGTGTCGCCCTGCTTCTGGAGTCCTTGCGGGTTGGGAAAGTCGGCCAGGGCAATCTTGCCGAGCGGGACCGAGCGGCCGTTGCTGTAGCGCGCCTGGACGATGCCGCTGCTGTCGATGTCGATGCCGCTCAGTTCTCCGCTGGCATAGCCGTCCTGGGTCAACTGGTTGGTGCTGAAGCTCCCGCCGTACTGGGTGCTGCCGGCGAAGTCGATGGTCAGGTTCAGCGGGTCGGCGCCATTGGTCGGCGTGAAAGCGCCGTAGGCCACGCTGCCACCGGCCGGGGTCGCCAGGGTGCCATCGGGGTTGAAGGTGACCGGTTGCGCCGCGCCCACGGCGGCGCCATCGACATAGAGGTAGCTGGCCCAGGTATTCGGCGTACTCCCGTCCTTGACGACGTAGAGCGTCGCCGTTCGCGCCGTGCCCAGCGAGTCGTAGACCGTGGTCGAGACCGCGTTGCTGTAGCTCGCCGGATCAGCCGGATCGAACGTCGCCACGGTCGGCGGTACGGCGTCGGCCTTGAAGTTCGCGCCGAGCTCGATGAGGCTGGAGGCTTGCGGGGCGCCCGCGGTCGCTTCCAGCCGCAGGTCGCCGAGACCGCCGGTATTGAAGCTGTTGCTGCCGGCAATGGGGGGATAGACCTGCAGGCGTGCGCCGTCGCTGGGCGCGACCACATAACCGTCCCGATCCACGGCGAATGAGCCGGCACGGGTGTACTCGGTGCTTCCGCCCTGCTTGACGATGAAAAAGCCATCACCGCTGATGGCCAGGTCGAGGTTGTTGTTCGTGTAGTCGATGCTTCCCTGGCTGAACTGCTGCTGGACCCCGGCCACCCGCACCCCACTGCCGGGCGTGGTGGCGCCGATGCCCTGCGAGGACACCGCGTAGACGTCGGCGAACGTGGTGCGCGATTCCTTGAAGCCGGTCGTATTGCTGTTCGCGATGTTGTTGGCGGTCACGGCAAGGTCGGTGGAAGCGGCCGACAGACCGGTCAAGGCGACTTGGAAACTCATGGCGGAATCCTCGAAAAAGCGTGGTGGGGATTGGCTGTTGTGGCTAGCGAATTTGTTGCACTTGAGTGAGTTCGACCTGCTCGCCGTTGGCGAGATTCAGTTGCAACGGCTGACCGGCGCGGCCCAGGCTGACGCTGACCACTTCCTGCTCGAGGCCAACGGTTGGGCTGCCGTTTTCGGCATCGCCGACGACTTCCACCTCATAGTCCCCGGCGGGCAGCCGCTGGCCGGAGGCATCCAGGCCATCCCAGGTGAAGGCCATGCCGTTTTCATCGGGGCTGGGCACGAGCGTGCGGATCGGTTTGCCGCCGGCATCCAGGATGCGCACCTGCACCCCCGCGTCCGTGGCACCGGATATCCGCCCCTGGATGCTGCCTTGTTCGCCGAGGGTCAAGGTGCTCGTGGGCACGAGGACCGTGCGGCCGACCAGCGACGAGCCGAGCAAGGCCTGGTTGGTGTACAGGCTGTTGGCGAGGTCGGCGAAACCGGCCTGCATGTCCTGTATGCCGCTTACGGTGCTGAATTGAGCCAATTGGCCAAGAAAGGCGCCATTGTCCATCGGTTGCGTCGGATCCTGATTGCGGAGCTGAGTGGTCATCAGCAGCAGGAAATCGTCCTGTCCCAATTCGCCGCGGGTCGCGGCGGACGGGGATTTCTGTGCCACGGAAAGGCCGAGCGCATCGATCGCACTGTTCGCAGGAATGGCCGACATGAGGTGCCTCCTATTGGCCCAGCATGAGGGTGCGCAGCAGCAGCTCCTTGCTGGTGTTGAGCACCTCGACGTTGTTCTGATACGAGCGGGACGCTGAAATCATGTTGACCAGCTCGTCGATCGGGTTGACGTTGCTGCCGTACACATACCCGTCCTTATCGGCCAGCGCATGGCCCGGTTGATAGAGGCGGGGCGGCGGCGCCGGGTTTTCCAGGACGCCCAGGGTGCGGACGCCTGCGCCGCTCGCACCGCTCGCCCCCGGACCGGCCGAGGTCAGTGCGCGGTTCAGCAAGGGAGCGAAATAGGGCTGGCGCGCGCGATAGGCGTCCTGCGCCGAGCCGGCCACGTTGTTGGCGTTGGCCATGTTGCTGGCAGTCAGGTTGAGTCGGACCGACTGCGCCTCGAGCGCCGAGCCGGCGATGGTGAAGACGTCGAACAGAGACATGTTCAGCGCTCTCCGCCGCTAATGGCCTGCTGCAGGCTGCGCACGCGGTTCTGGATGAACTGCAGGGTGGCCTGGTAGCGCACCGCATTCTGTGCGAAGGCGCCCTGTTCCTGTTGCAGATCGACACTGTTGCCGTCCAGTGCGGGCTGGCTGGGGACCCGATAACGGACGGCCCCGCTTGCCCCGGCGGCCGGCAGATGCCGCGGATCGGTCGTGGCAAGGGCAGGCGGTCCGGACTGCCCGGCTGCGCGTGACAGGACGGCCTTGAAATCGACATCCCGCGCGGCGAAGCCCGGCGTGTCGGCATTCGCGATGTTCGTGGCGAGCAGGCGCGTCCGCGCCGTCCAGACTTTCAGCGCCGTTTCGTGGATCCCCAGACTGTTCGAAAAATCCGCTTTCATCGTCGCCGTCTCCGCAAAGGCGTCACATGGCAGGAGCATAAGCAAATGTCGGTCCAGCCTTTCTCGCGCCTTCTGTGTCAATCAGTTGCCTGATCCTGGCGTGGTTTGAACGAGCGCTGCGCCGGAAAACCGTGGACGCCGCGCGGTCTGCGTCAAGCCGATGACGCATTTTCATGAGTTGTTGATGGCGTTCATGTTGGCGATCTGCTGGGTCAGGAAGCTGCTGGTGCTCTGCAGCTGGCCGACGAGTTTGTCCAGCGCGGTGAACTGGGCGAGGTAACGGTTCTGGAGATTTTCCATCCGCGTCTCGAGTCGCTCCCGATCCTGATTCACCCCGCGAATGGCGTCCTGCAGGCTGCGTGTGCGGGCATCGACCACACCGCTCGCGCCCCCATAACCGTCGACCAATGGATCCAAGCGATCGAGCAGGCCGCCATTTCCCGTGAACAGCGCCGACACGGCCAGAGGCGCGTTCTTCAGCGCTTCATCCAGACGTGATTCGGACAGCGTCAGCTTGCCGGACTTGTCTGTCGTGAGGCCGATGGCGCTCAGCACCCGCACGCCTTCCGCGCCGGCGGGCAGAGGGGTGCCGAGTTCGCGGCGGAGCGTGGCGCCCAAGGCGCGCGTGGCCGAGTCGCCCACCAGGGGACCGGCCGATCGGGATTCGGCGTCATAGCGACTGAGGTTGGCGAGGGTGCCCGCCAGGGCGTTGTAGGTGTCGACGAACTTGCGGATCGCATCCTTGGCACCGCTGGCATCAGGGGCCACCGCAAGATCGACCGGATGACCGGGATCGGCGGCGCGCAATTCGAGGTCCACTCCGTCGACGACGTCTTCGATGCGGTTTCCGGCGCTGCTGCGCAGCACGCCGTCGACGCGAATCTGCGCGTCTGCGGCGGGCGCTTGCTCCGTGTAGTTGCCGTCGATGGCATTGGCCGGATCATGCGCCAGGCGGCTGAGGCCACCATCGCCGCCGCTTGCGGTGAGGGTGATGGCCTGATCGCGGCCGGTCTTGCTCTGGGTGAGGACGAGGTGTTGCCCGTCGTCGCCGGTGACGACGCGGGCCACGATGCCGGGGTTGCCCGTGGCGGCATTGATGCGGTCCCGGATGGCGCCGAGCGTTTGATCGCCCTCGCCAATGGCCACGTCGAACGAGCGGCCGCCGGCGGTCAGGGTCAGCGTGCCGGTTCCGACCTCGCTGTCGGCTGCGAAAGCGTTCGAGAGCAGTTTCTGACTGCTCGCCAGCTGGATCACCTCGATGCGGTATTCGCCGATGCTGGCCCCGGGGGCAGCGGTCGCGGTAAACAGCTCGGAGGATGAGGCCGTGGCCTTGATCCGGCCGAAGAGGTCGGTGGCACCCAGGGCGCTCAGGCTGTCGCGCAGGGCGACCAGGGCGCCCTTGATGGCGCCAAAGGCCGACAGACGAGTCTGCAGTTGAGCTTCGCGCTGGTCCAGGCGCAGCTGTGCCGGTTTTTGCTCTGCCTGGACGAGTCCTTGCACCAACGCATTGACGTCCAGTCCCGAACCGATTCCCGGAGAACTGATGGAGGCCATGATCGACTCCCCCTCGAGTGTTCAGCAAAAAGCGCGGCTTTGCGGTCGAGGACCGCGGCCCGCCGAGGCCTTGTGAAACGAATGGCTGCAGCCCGAACGAACGGGCTGCAGCGTGGATGGCCCTGGGGCGGTCTTATCGCAACAGCGACAGCACGGTCTGGGGCACCTGGTTGGCCTGAGCCAGGATCGCCGTGCCGGCCTGCTGCAGGATCTGGGCCTTGGTCAGGTTCGCGGTTTCAGCCGCGAAGTCGGCGTCCATGATCCGGGAACGGGCGGCGCTCACGTTCTCGGAGGTGGCCTCGGCATTGGAAATGGCCGTGCTGAAGCGATTCTGCACGGCGCCCAGCCCGGCGCGCAGGTCGTTCACGAACGCCAGTGCGCCGTCGATCACCGCCAGGGCGTCGCTGGCCCCCGTCTGCGTGCCGACCGACACGCTGGCCACCGAAGCCAGGCTGCTCGCCACCGTGCCGGCGCCGAGCAGGGTATCGGTGCCGTCGTCGCTGGTCAGGGTGTAGTTGGTCGCCGCGTTGAACGATACTTCGCCGCCGACGACCAGGCTGTCGGTGGCCGCTGCGGTGCCGCCGGTGGGGCCAGTCAAAGTGATGCCCTCGACGTCCAGCGTTTCCCCGGCATCGCCCGAATGGACGAAGTTTTCCACACCGATGTCATAACCTTCCGCACTGACGAGCATGATGGAGGCTTTGTCCGAGGACAGCTCCGCGGTGATGCCCGTCGAAGCCGCCTTGCTGTTGATCGCCTCGGACAGCGCCGAGAGATCGGAGGTGGCGACGACGTTGGCCGAGATGGTTTCCGCGGTGCCGTTCGCGCCATACAGATCAAAGCTCACCGTGCCGGCCGCGCTCAGGCCGTCGATGGTCGCCTCGGTGCGGGCCTTGGCGGTCACGCCGGTGGTGGCGCTCTGGGCGTTGACCAGTGCGGCCACATCGCGCGCGGTGGCGTCCGCGCCCACGTTGACGGCGGCCGTGCCGGTGGTGCCGGAGATCGTCAGTGACTGGGCGACGACGTTGTTGCCACCGCTGACGTCGGCGGCGGCCGTCAGCGCACCGCCCACGTTCGTGTTCGAGCTGGCCTGATTCGAGCCGATGTCGGTCGCCTTGGAGCTGCCGATGCCGAAGCTGATGGTCTGTCCCTGGTAGGCCCCGACCTGGAACACGGCGTTGGAAAAGCTCCCGTCGAGCAGCGTCTTGCCGTTGAAGGAGGTCTGGGTCGCGATGCGCGTGATTTCCTGCTGCAGCTGACCCACTTCCTTCTGCAGGGAAGCGCGGTCGGTGGCCGAGTTCGTGTCGTTCGCCGACTGCACGGCCAGTTCGCGGATGCGTTGCAACGCGCTGGTGACGTCCCCCAGGGCGCCTTCGGCGGTCTGTGCGACGGAGATGCCGTCGTTGGCATTGCGCGCGGCCTGGTTCAGCCCGCGGATCTGGGCGGTCATGCGATCGGAAATGGCCAAGCCGGCCGCGTCGTCCTTCGCGCTGTTGATGCGCAGGCCGGACGACAGCCGCTGCATGGCGGTCTGCAGCATGCCTTGCGAGGAATTGAGCGTGCGCTGGGTGTTCAGCGACATCACGTTGGTGTTGATCACGGCCATGGGGTTCTCCTGGTCTTTCGTTTTTCGATGCTGATGGGATCCGGAGTCGCAGGCGGCGATCCCGTCCTGATTCAACTCTCCCGTTACGCTATCGGTCGAAGGCACGCCAAGCTTGAGGATCGAGTGGCCCTGCTGCCTCGATGCTCAAGATCACATCGGCCCGGTCGCTACAAACCCTGTTGCACGAGACCATTGGGAGCGGCGGGAACATGGGTCATGAAGAGGCGTTGCGGGCCTATCGCCAGGTGGACACGCTCAGGGCGCTGGAAGCGGCTTCTCCGCACCGTCTGGTGCTGATGCTGATGGATGGGGCGGAACGGGCCGTCGGCTGCGCACGGGGTCACCTGATGCGCGGCGAGCCGGGGCCCAAGGGCGGCCAGATCGGGCGTGCGATCACGTTGATCGAAGGGCTGCGCAGCGGCCTCGATCATGCGCAGGGCGGCGAGATTGCAGGCAATCTGGATGCGCTCTATCTCTACCTGGAGCAGCGACTGCTCGTCGCCAATCTGGAGGACCGCGCCGAGGTCCTCGATGAAGTCGTGGCCCTGCTGCGGCAGATCCGCTCGGCCTGGGAGGCGATCGATCCGCAGTCCGGTCCCGGCGGGACGGGTCGGGCCTCGTCGGCTCCGGTCAGTCCGTGAGCCGCCCGATGACCACCGTCGTGTCCTGCCTGCAGCCGGAGCGCCGGCGCCTGCTCGATGATCTGGATGCCTTGAGCCAATCGATGCTGGAGGGCGCACAAGCAGGCGAATGGGACGCGGTGATCGCGGCGCAGTCCGAGTTCGAGTGCGTGCTGCGCCGGCTGTGCGTCCCTGCGCCCAAGCCGGCTGAGGTCACGCCCTTGACGCTGGGCCTTCTCCGCCTCCAGGAGCGCATCGAAGAACTCGAGGTGCTGACGCGATCGCGGCAGGCCGAACTGTCGAGCTACCTGCAGCGGGCGCAGCGCCAGCAGGACTGCGCCCGGCTCTACGGCGCCGTCGGCGGCCCGATCGGGGCCGGAGAGCGCGGCTGATGCGCGGCGGTGAGCTGTCACCGGGCGAGGTCAATGCGCTGCTGGCCTACGAGTGGACGCGTGCGGCGCCTCCCGATGCGGCGCAACTGGCGAGCGCGGGCCGGAACACCGGCCGGCTGCTGGCGCTCATGCTCGGCTTCGAGGAGATCTGCGCTGCCGGGACCCCAAGTGAATTCACCGGTGATCTGGCGCCGCTGGCCGCGCGCGTCGACTGGCTGCTGCAATGGGTGCTCGCCGATCGAGAGGCGGATCCGGACTGGCGTCAGATGCCCCGGCCCGTCGTGCTCACGCCGGAGACCGCGCAATGGCTCGAGTCGAGCGCGTCGGCCGCCGGCGACTGGGGCGTCCTGCGCCTTTATCCCGAGCCGCGTCTGCCGCGATCCCTGGCCTTGTGGGCAGAGGTCGAGGCCGTGACCCCGGAGCCGGACGGTTGGCGCATCCGTGTGCGGTGGCAGGGTCAGAACGCACAGACCCGGGAGTCGCTCGAACGGCTGCTGTTCCGCTTGCACCGGCAGGAAGTGGCCCGCGTCCGCCAGTGCCGGTGACCGGCGCTCGGGCTTGGCCCGAAACATGCCTCTGTGGCCCCGGGAACATTTTCTTGACGGAGGACACCATGGTGGACATCAGCGGGATCGGCGGCGCCGATGCGGCGCGACAGGTCGGCGCGCTACGGCTGCCGCAGGCGGACACCGGCGCCGACGCGAGCACATCGTTTGCGCGGGCGCTCAAGCAGGGCATCGACGCGGTCAATGCCCAGCAACAAGAGGCCGCCGCGCTGGCCAAGGGGTTCGAGGCGGGGCAGGAGAACGTGGATCTGGCCGAGGTCATGATCGCCTCCCAAAAGGCCGGCCTCGCGTTCCGGGCACTGACGCAGATCCGCAACCAGGTGGTCAGTGCCTACCAAGACGTGATGCGCATGACGATCTGACCGGAGATGCCGAGCCATGGAGCTTGCTGAAAAAAACGTGCTCGGCCGCTTTGCCGCCTGGCCGGCCTGGCAGGAGCGTTTGCGTACCTTGGCGACGCGGCCGGGTGCCCAGGTGCTCGGGCCCGGCATCGCCCTGGCGCTGCTCGCCGCCCTTCTGGTTGCTGCCGTCCTGTGGATGCGTCAGCCGCCTTATCGCGTGCTTTACAACGGCTTGTCCGATAAGGAGTCCGGGCAGATCGTCGAGTTTCTGCAAGCTCAGGGAACCGCCTTTCGCCTCAATGAGACCACCGGGTCCATCGAAATCCCCAGCGATCAGGTTCATGCGGCGCGTCTGAAACTCGCCACGCAGGGCTTGCCGCAGGGGGCCGGCGTGGGACTGGAGATGCTCGGACAGCCGCAGGGTTTGGGCGTGTCCCAGTTCATGGAGAGCGCGCGCTATCAGCATGCCCTCGAAGTCGAGCTGGGCCGCAGCGTCGCCAGTCTCCAGCCGGTGCAGGAGGCGCGGGTGCATCTGGCCCTTCCCAAGCCCTCGGCCTTCGTGCGCGATCAAAGGAAGCCCAGCGCGTCGGTCATCGTGCAACTGCATCCCGGACGCATGCTGGAAGCGGGCCAGGTGGCGGCGATCGTGCATCTGGTGGCGGCCAGTGTTCCGGGCATGGATTCGGCGCAGGTGATGGTGGTGGATCAGCGCGGCAATCTTTTGACGCGCGCCCAGGATGACGCCAGGAATCCGTTGGGAATGAGCAGCGACCAGTTCGCCTATGCCCGGCGGCTGGAGCAGGAGTACGTCAACCGGATCGAATCGCTGCTGATACCGATCCTCGGTCCCGGCCGCGTGCATGCCCAGGTCAGCGCCGACGTCGATTTCACCGTGGTCGAACAGACCCAGGAGCGTTTCGATCCTGCCGGCCAGGTGCTGCGCAGCGAACAGTCGAGCGAGGAGCGCCGTACGCCGGGCACGCTTCCCGGCGGGATCCCCGGCGCGCTCAGCAACCAACCGCCGGGTCCGGTGGCGTTGGCGCCACCCGGGGCACCTGCGGCGGCGACCCGCGCCGCCGGCGTCCGGAACGAGACCGGCGATGTCACCCCGCAGGACGTCAGCCGCCAGAGCATCCGCAACTACGAGATCGACAAGACCGTCAGCCGCATCAGCCAGCCGGTGGGCTCGGTGCGCCGGCTGTCCATCGCGGTCCTGGTCGATCACCGGGAAGCCACCGCGGAGAACGGTGCGCTCGCCCGGGTGCCCCTCACGGAAAGCGAGGTGGCACAACTGACCGCGCTGGTAAAGGAAGCCGTCGGGTTCAGCGCTGGACGCGGCGACAGCATCAACGTCGTGAATCAGTCCTTCCACAGCATGAATTTCGAAGAGGGCGCGCCCGACCCGTCATGGTGGCGGCAACCGGGATGGCTGGGCCTGATCAGCGGCTCTGTGGGCGCAGTGGTGCTGCTGGCGCTCGTGATGTTCGCTCGGCGCCGGCGGCGGGGCCCTGCGCCGGCCCGGTCGGTGCAGGTGATGGGGCCGCCGTCGTTGAGTCCGCCCCATGCCGGCGCGGACCTTGCCGAGGATAGCCTCACGCTGGCCACCCCCCCGTTGTCCGCGGCGGCCGATGCCGCCGGGCGGGCCGCGCCCGATCACGAAACCCGCCTTGAGACCGCGCGCGCACTTGCGGCGCGCAACCCCAGACAAGCGGCGACGCTGGTAAGGGACTGGATGGCCCAGGATGGCTGACCCGGTCCAAACGCTGAGGGGCTGCGATCGTGCGGCGGTGCTGTTGCTCTCGCTCGAAGAGCAGGACGCCGCTGCCGTGCTGCGGCTGATGGCGCCCCAGGAGGTCGAGCGGCTGAGCGTGGCCATGGCCGGGCTGCGGGGCGTGGCACGGGCCACGGCGGCAACCGTGCTGGACGAGTTCATCGCGCGCATGGGGACCGAGGCGTCCCTCGCCCAGGAGCCCCGGGAGCAGGTCCAGCGCATCCTGTCGCATGCGCTGGGGGAGATGCGGGGCCGGGTCATGACGGAACGGCTGTTCGGCGCTGCGGCGCCGGGAAAGGGCTTGGAAACGGTCAAGTGGTGCGATGCCCGCACCATCGCCGAGACCATTGCCGCCGAGCATCCGCAGGTGATCGCCATCGTGCTGGCGCATCTGGAAGCCGATCGGGCGGCGCAGGTGGTCGATTTGCTGCCGGAAGCGCTGCGCGCAGAGGTGATCCTGCGCATCGCCAACCTCGACGGCGTCCCGCAGGACGCGCTGGAGGCCTTGGACGAACTGCTGCAGGACCAGCTGGCAGGCGCCCGTCCGGGCAAGCGTTACGGCCTGGGAGGCGTCAAGGCCGCGGCCGATATCCTCAACGCCCTGAACAGCGGTCCCGATGACCATCTGCTGGAAGGTCTGGCCGAACGCGCGCCCCAACTGGCAGACCAGATCCGCGACCGGATGTTCGTGTTCGAGCACCTGCTGTCGCTGGATGATCGGGGCATGCAGACCCTGTTGCGCGAGGTCCGCCCGGAACTGCTGGTGCTTTCCCTCAAAGGCGCCGACGAGCGGATGCTCGACAAGGTCTTGCGCAACATGTCGAAACGGGCGGCGGAAATGCTGCGCGATGACTTGGCCGCCAAGGGTCCGGTGCGGCTGTCGGAAGTCGAGGCCGCCCAGAAGGACATTCTGGGTCACGCGCGGCGGCTGGCGGAGCAGGGGAGTCTGGTGCTTGCCGGGCGCGGGGGGGAAGCCTATGTCTGAGCGCAAACCATCCGCGCGGGCCGCCGAGGCGGCTGTCCATCGGTGGCAGCCCCCGGTCTGGGACGCGGTCGAGACCGGCGCGGCATCGACCCCGGAATTGACGGCGCACGAACCGCTTGCCGCATCCTCGCTCGAGCAGCTCCAGCGCGAGGCCTACGAAGAGGCGTATGCCCTGGGGATGCAGGAAGGACGCGCTGCGGGGCGCGATCAGTCGACTGCCGAGATCGCGCGCTGGCGCGCGCTGGTCGAAGCCCTCCGTCAGCCCCTGGGGGCAGTCGACGCTGCGGTCGAACAGGCCCTGGCGCGGCTGGTCCAGATTTTGGTGCGCCAGATCCTGGAGCGCGAATTGCGCGAGGCCCCAGCCACGGTCCTGGGATGGATCAAGGCCGGAGTGGCCGCTCTGCCCGCAACGACCGGCGCGCTCGAGATCCGCCTGCATCCGGCCGACGCGGACCGCGTGCGTGAGGCGATGGCGGATCAGCCGCAGTGGCGCCTCGTGGAGGATGAACGACTTGCGACGGGGGCCTGCCGCATCGAGGGCGCCGATGCCTTGATCGATGTCGGTCTGGACGCGCGCCTGGCGGCCGCCTTCGCGCATGTCTTCGACGCATCCGGCGCCCATCCCCGCACGGACATGGAGCGGTCCGATGGCGCTTGAGCCGACCCCGATCGACCGAACTGCGACACGGGCGGCCGACTGGCAGGCGCGCGTGCGGCGCGCGCAAGACTTCGTCTTTCGCCCCCGGCCGGCCGGTCGCCTGCGGCGCGTGGTCGGTTTGACGCTGGAAGCTAGCGGCTGTCGCGCGGCGGTGGGCGAGCGCTGCCTGGTCGAAACCCGGGAAGGGGGACGGCTGGAAGCTGAAGTGGTCGGGTTCGCCGGGGAGCGGCTCTATCTGATGCCGACCCATCCGGTTCAGGGTCTCGCCCCCGACGCGCGGGTGTTTCCGTCGAACACGCATTGGCGCGTCGGGACGGGGGCGGGCCTCCTGGGCCGGGTGCTCGACGGCGCGGGTGAGCCGATCGACGGCCTGCTGCAGGCGCGCGA
>PKCW01000277.1 GCA_002862965.1 Pseudomonadota bacterium | reverse complement strand
AAGCGCGACACCGCGTCGTACTCATAGAGTCCCTGCTGGGCCTTGCTGGTCGACTTGATGTGCCACTGGAACAACGGCCGGCCCAGCGCCCGGGCCACCTCTTCGGCCAGCAGGGTCTTGCCGGTGCCCGGCTCGCCCTTGACCAGCAGCGGCCGCTCCAGCGTGATGGCCGCGTTCACGGCCAGGGTCAGTTCGCGCGGGGCGACGTAGGTTTCGGTGCCTTCAAAACGCATGTGCGATTCCTTATCAGTTGATCCCAAGCGGCACGCGCGACACCCGCACCGTCAGCCCGCGGCCCGCGCCTGCAGCGCCGCCACCGCCGGCAATGTCCTGCCTTCCAGAAATTCCAGAAATGCGCCGCCACCCGTCGAAACATAGGAGATGCGATCCGACAAACCAAACAGGTCGATCGCCGCCAGCGTGTCGCCGCCGCCAGCGATGGAAAACGCGGCGCTTTGCGCTATCGCCTCGGCCAGCACGCGCGTGCCCTCGCGGAAGGCCGGAAATTCGAATACCCCCACCGGGCCGTTCCAGACGATGGTCCCTGCCGCAGCGGCCAGCGCCGCGTATTGACGCGCGGTTTCCGGCCCGATGTCGAGGATCAGGTCATCGGCCGCAACGGCGTGGGTGGCCTTCACCGTCCCCTTGGCCTGCTCGGAGAACTCGCTGGCCACCACCACGTCCACCGGCAAGGGAATCTCCACGCCCTTGGCCTGCGCCGCCGCCATCAGGCGGCGCGCCTCATCGACCAGCTCGGGCTCGTGCAGGGACTTGCCGATGGGCTGGCCCGCCGCGGCGAGGAAGGTGTTGGCGATGCCGCCGCCGGGAATCAGGCGGTCGACCTTGTCGATCAGCGACTCCAGGATGGTGAGCTTGGTGGATACCTTGGAGCCCGCCACGATGGCCACCAGCGGCCGGGCGGGATGGGCCAGCGCGCGCTCCAGGGCGTCGAGCTCGCCCACCAATAACGGTCCGGCGCAGGCGATCTTCGCAAACCGGGCGACCCCGTGGGTCGAGGCTTCGGCCCGGTGCGCCGTGCCGAAGGCATCCATCACATAGACGTCGCACAAGGCCGCCATGCGCTGCGCCAGCGCCGCGTCATCCGTTTTTTCGCCCACGTTGAAGCGCACGTTTTCGAGCAACACCAGTTGCCCCGGTGCCACGGTGACGCCGTCCAGCCAGTCGCGCACCAGCGGCACCTCGCACCCCAGCGCCTGTCCCAGTGCGGCGGCCACGGGCGCCAGCGAGAGGGCCGCATCGAACGCGCCTTCCTTCGGTCGCCCCAGATGGGACATCGCCATCACCGCCGCGCCGGCATCGAGCGCCGCACGCAAGGTCGGCAGGCTGGCCTCGAGGCGGGCGTCACTCGTAATCCGCCCGTCCTTGATGGGTACGTTGAGGTCTTCGCGGATCAGCACGCGTTTGCCGCGCAGATCCAGTTCGGTCATCTTGAGGACGTCCATCACCACCTCCGCCATACGGATCCCGAAACGGCCGCCGGGCGGATCGCCCCGCCCGGACGGCCCGCCGTCACTGCGCCTTCGTCAGCGCCAGCGCGGTGTCCAGCATGCGGTTGGAGAAGCCCCACTCGTTGTCGTACCACGAGCAGACCTTCACCAGCCGGCCGTCGATGACCTTGGTCAGGGTCAGGTCGGCGGTCGAGGACGCGGGGTTGTGGTTGAAATCCACGGACACCAAAGGCTCCTCGTTCACGTTCAGGATGCCCTTGAGCTCGCTGGCTGCGGCGTCCTTGAGGATCTGGTTGACCTCCTCCACCGTGGTGGCGCGCCCGGCCGTGAAGGTCAGGTCGACCAGCGACACGTTGATGGTCGGCACGCGGATGGCAAAGCCGTCCAGCTTGCCGTTGAGCTCCGGCAGCACGAGGCCCACCGCCGCGGCAGCGCCGGTCTTGGTCGGGATCATGGAATGCGTGGCGCTGCGTGCCCGGCGCAGGTCTTCGTGATAGACGTCGGTCAGCACCTGGTCGTTGGTATAGGCGTGGATGGTGTTCATCAGGCCTTCGACCAGACCCAGCTTCTCGTGCAGCGGCTTGACCAGCGGGGCCAGGCAGTTGGTGGTGCAGCTGGCATTGCTGATCACGGTGTCGCTCGCTTTCAGCACACCGTGGTTGACGCCATAGACGATGGTCGCGTCGACGTCCTTGCCGCCCGGAGCGGAAATGATGACTTTTTTGGCGCCGCCCTTCAGATGCGCCGAGGCCTTTTCCTTGCTGGTGAAAAAGCCGGTGCATTCCATCACCACGTCCACACCCAGCTCGCCCCAGGGCAGCTCGGCCGGGTTGCGGTTGGCCAGCACGCGGATCTTGTCGCCGTTGACGATCATGTAGTCGCCTTCCACGGCCACGGTGCCGGGAAACCTGCCGTGGGTCGTGTCGTGGCGCGTCAGGTGCGCGTTGGTCTTGGCATCGCCGAGATCGTTGATCGCGACGATCTGGATTTCCCCCGTCCGGCCGGATTCGTACAGCGCCCGCAAGACGTTGCGGCCGATGCGGCCATATCCATTGATTGCCACCTTGATTGCCATGCGCATCACTCCTGCTGGTTAAGCCGGCCTGCCGCCGGTCAGAGTAGGTCCCGGACGGTGGCGACCACGTTGTCCACCGTAAACCCGAAATAAGTCATCAGCGCCGGGGCGGGCGCCGATTCACCGAAGCGGTCGATGCCGATCACCCGCCCCTGCAGGCCGACGAAAGCCCGCCAGTACAAGGGATGGGCCGCCTCCACCGCCACGCGGCGCGTCACGGCCGCGGGCAACACACGCTCGCGGTATGCGGCGTCCTGAGCGGCGAAAACCTCGGCGCACGGCATCGAGACGACGCGCGCCGCGGTGCCCGCAGCGGTCAGCTGCTCGGCCGCCGCCATGGCAAGCGCCACCTCGGAACCGCTCGCCAGAATCAGCACATCGGGCGTGCCCGGGGTGTCCCGCAGGATATAACCCCCGCGACGGGCCTCGGCAAGCTGCCCGCCGCTGCGCGCCTGGTGCGGGCAGCTCTGGCGTGAAAACACCAGTGCGGAGGGCCCCTCGCGATAGGCGACCGCCTCCTGCCAGGCCACCTGCGATTCGACGGCGTCGCAGGGCCGCCAGACGCGCAGGTTCGGAATCAGGCGCAGGCTGGCCAGATGCTCGATGGGCTGATGGGTCGGGCCGTCCTCGCCCAGGCCGATCGAATCATGGGTCAGCACGAAGAGGTTGCGCTGACGCATCAGCGCCGCCATGCGGATTGCGTTGCGGGCGTAATCGGAAAACACGAGGAAGGTCGCGCCGTAGGGAAGGAAACCGCCATGCAGCGCAAGGCCGTTGTTGATCGCCGCCATGCCGAACTCGCGCACCCCGTAGGCGATGCCGTTGGCCGCCGGTCGCTCGCCGGAGAACGTCACCGAGCCCGACCAGTGCGTGAGATTCGAATGGGTGAGGTCCGCAGAACCCCCGACCAGCTCCGGCAAAACCGGGCCCAGGCGCTCCAACGCCTTCTGGGAGGCCTGACGGGTCGCCAGACTCGCCGCCTGATCGGCCACCTCCGCCAGCCAGCCCGCGCACGTTTCCGCCCAGTTGGGCGGCAGATCTCCCGCCATGCGGCGCGTGAATTCTGCGGCGAGGTCCGGATAGGCCTCGCGATAGCGGGCAAACAGCGCCTGCCAGCGCGCCGACAGCTTCTCGCCCCGCGCCCGGGCGTCCCAGGCCGCCGCAACGTCCTCGGGAATCTCGAACGGCGGATAGGGCCAGCCGAGTCGCTCCCGCGCGGCGGCGATTTCCTCGGCGCCCAGCGGCGCGCCGTGGGTCGACTCCGAGCCCTGCTTGTTGGGCGCGCCGAAGCCGATCACGGTCTTGCAGCAGATCAGGCTCGGCCGGCCGGTCTCGCCGCGCGCCGCAAGGATCGCTTCGCGCACCGCCTCGGCGTCGTGGCCATCGACGTTGCGGATCACCTGCCAGCCGTAGGCCTCGAAGCGCGCCGGCGTATCGTCGGTGAACCAGCCCTGGACCGGGCCGTCGATGGAGATGCCGTTGTCGTCGTAGAACACGACCAGCTTGCCGAGTTGCCAGGTGCCGGCCAGCGAGCACACCTCGTGCGAGATACCTTCCATCAGGCAGCCATCGCCGACGAAGGCGTAGGTGTAATGATCGACGATGGGGAAATCGTCGCGGTTGAACCGGGCGGCGAGCAAGCGCTCGGCCAGCGCCATGCCCACCGCATTGGCCAGGCCCTGCCCCAGCGGACCGGTGGTGGTTTCGACGCCGGGGGTGATGCCGTATTCGGGGTGCCCGGCCGTCTTGCTGTGCAGTTGCCGGAAGTTGCGCAGGTCCGCACGGCTCAGCTCATAGCCCGAGAGATGCAGCGCCGCGTAGAGCAACATGGAGCCGTGGCCGTTGGACAGCACGAAGCGGTCGCGATCGGGCCAGCGCGGGTCGGCCGGATCGTGGCGCAGGAAATCGTTCCAGAGCACCTCGGCAATGTCCGCCATGCCCATCGGTGCGCCCGGATGCCCCGATTTGGCTTCCTGCACTGCGTCCATGGCCAGCGCCCGGATGGCGTTGGCGAGTCTTCGACGTGACGGCATCATGTCCTCGCTGCAATGTTTCGCCGGGTGACGGCGCGTGCAAAGTGATCGGGCACGGCGGCGTTCACTGGCCTGAAAAGCTTGTCATTGTCGCTGATCGGCTGCGCTGCCGGCAATCGGGAATCGCCGGGCCCGCGGCGTGCACGCCGTCGACATCGAGGATCGCCGGCTCGATCCCGCGGGCCGCCGGGACGGATCATGCGAATGGAAAGACGTGGCGCCGATGATAGCGAACCGGCGCGCCCCCCGTTCGGCTCTCGAAGAGCAGCAGTTCCCGGACGGGAAAACGGATCGGCGCCCCCTGCGGCGCAGCCGGCAGCGGGGGGTGATTCCGCCGCAAGCGGGCCAGGGTGATGTGCGGCCAGAAAGGACGCGGGTCGGGCGGCACACCGGCCTGCCTGACGGCGCGATCGATCCGCTCGGCCAGCAGGACCAGGCGCGGGTCTGGCGTCACCGACATCGCCAGCGCCACCGCCCGGTGTTCTTCCGGAAACCACAGTGCGGCGCCGCTCGTCAGCGCAAAGGCGGCCTGCCCGGCCAGAGCCGATGCGGCCGCACGAACCAGACTGGCCTCCCCCATTGCCCCGACCGCCCCCAGAAAGCGCACCGTCAGATGCACGTCCTCGGGCGCGTGCCAGCGCAACCAGGGCGGCTCGCCCAACGCCTCGCCTGCGGCCTGGAGCCAGCATCGGGCGCAATCGGGAGGCGGCTGGACGCCGAGAAACATCCGCCGCATGGCGGATACGTCTGCATCGAACCGGCCCGGATGCTGCATCCCATCTCCCCGATCGTGGCCTGCGGCATGGCGGTTTAACTTTTTTTCACCCACCCCATTGGATAATATGCCTGATTCTCATACGGCGACCGCCCCGAATCAGGTGACTGAAGGAGTGCAATGGTGGAACGGGAAGTGATGGAGTTCGATGTCGTCATCGTTGGCGGCGGTCCTGCGGGGCTGTCCTGCGCCTGCCGCATTCTCCAGTTGGCTGCGCAGTCCGGCCAGCAGATCGAGGTCTGCGTGGTGGAAAAAGGCTCGGAGCTGGGCGCGCACAGCCTGTCCGGCGCGATCCTCGAGCCCACCGCGCTCAATGAGCTGTTCCCCGACTGGAAGGAACGCGGCGCCCCGCTGAACGTCCCGGTCAGTCACGACGAGATGCATTTCTTCCTGAGCGACCAGCGCTCGGTGCTGACCCCGAATGCGCTGCTGCCCAAGCCCATGCACAACGAGGGCAACTACATCATCAGCCTGGGCCAGCTGGTGCGCTGGCTTGGCGAACAGGCCGAGGCCATGGGCGCCAACATCTTCCCCGGCTACACGGCGGCCGACGTGCTCTACGACGACAAGGGCGCGGTCTGCGGCGTCCTCACCGGCGACATGGGCGTGTCTCGGAAGGGCGAGCCCAAGGACAGCTACACCCCCGGCGTGGAACTGCGCGCCAAGTACACCGTCTTTGCCGAAGGCTGTCGCGGCCACCTGGGCAAGCGCCTGATGCAGCAGTTCGACCTGCGTAGCGACTGCGACGCCCAGCATTACGGCATCGGCCTGAAGGAAATCTGGGAAATCGACCCCGCCAAGCACAAGCCGGGCCTCGTGGTCCACACCGCAGGCTGGCCGATGGACGCCCGCACCGAGGGCGGCGGCTTCCTCTACCACTGGGAAGACAACAAGGTCCTCTGCGGCTACATCATCGCGCTCGACTACAAGAACCCCTACCTGTACCCGTTCAAGGAATTCCAGCGCTGGAAGACCCACCCCGCCATCCGCCACACGCTGGAAGGCGGCAAGCGCATCGCCTACGGCGCGCGCGCGGTGAACAAGGGCGGCCTCAACTCCCTGCCCAAGCTGAGCTTTGCCGGCGGCATGATGGTCGGCTGCGAGGCCGGTTTCCTCAACCCCGCCAAGATCAAGGGCAACCACACCGCCATGAAGACCGGCATGCTGGCCGGCGAGGCCATCGTGGAGGCGCTGGCGGCCGGCGACACCGGCGGCCAAGATCTGGTGAGCTACGAGGCCAAGGTCAAGAATTCCTGGGTCTGGGAAGAGCTCTACAAATCCCGCAACTGGACCCCGGCCCTGCACAAGTTCGGCGTGCTCCTGGGCGCGCCCTTCCAGTTCGTCGACCAGAACATCGCCGGCGGCAAGCTGCCCTTCACGCTGCACGCCAATACCCCGGACTACGCCGAGCTCAAGATGGCGAGCGAATGCACGCCCATCGACTACCCCAAGCCCGATGGCGTGGTGAGCTTCGACCTGCCCTCGTCAGTCTATCTTTCGGGCACCAACCACGAGGAAGACCAGCCGGTCCATCTGACGCTCAAGGATCCCGAGATTCCCATCGGGCAGAACCTGCCGGTTTACGACGAGCCTGCCCAGCGCTATTGCCCGGCCGGCGTCTATGAGGTGGTGAAGGACGAGGACGGCAAGCCGCGCTTCCAGATCAACGCGCAGAACTGCGTGCACTGCAAGACCTGCGACATCAAGGACCCGGCGCAGAACATCAACTGGGTCACCCCGGAAGGCGGCGGCGGCCCCAACTACATGATCATGTAAGAGGTCATCGCCGGATCGACCCGCATCAGCCCCGGGGCACCCACCCCGGGGCTTTTTCGTGTGGCCAACCACGCGAAAACAGCGATGCCGGCGCGCTTCGGATGCGGGAGTGCGACGGATCGCTCGAGCGGTCGTCCGCCTTGGCGCCAGGCATGTGAGGTTCTGGCGAACCCGCCGCCTTCCGCGGCAAAAACGGCGCTGCCCGAAAGATCAGCCGGTCTCGCCAGCGCGTGCACGCCGCCGCGCGGCTGCCGCCCGCAACACAGCCCACCGCCGCTCGCGGTCCAGGATCAGCCAGTCCCGTATCTCCCGGGCGGTGCGGCCGCAGCCGATACAGACATCGTCCCGGTCCAGCCGACAGACCTGGCAACACGGCGAGGCTGGTTCAGGCGACACCCTCGTCCCCTCCGTCCTCGCCCATTCGACGATACCGCTCCCGCAGCGCCAGCTTGTTGAATTTGCCGGTGGAAGTGCGCGGAATGGCGTTCTCGACTACATACCGGTCCGGCACCATCCACTTGGCGAAGCGAGCGCCCAGAAACGCCTTCAGATCGTCCACGGAGGCCGCCTCTCCCGACTTGAACACGACCACGGCCAAGGGCCGCTCGCCCCAGCGCGCGTCCGCAACGGCGATCACCGCCGCCTCCAGAACCGCAGGGTGATTCATCAGCGCATTTTCCAGGGCCACCGAACTGATCCATTCGCCGCCGGATTTGATCAAGTCCTTGGTGCGATCGGTCAGCAACACATAGCCAGCGGGGTCGATGACGGCGACATCACCGGTCCGCAACCAGCCGTCGGGCGCGAACTTGTCCGCCCCTTCATCGCCGTGATAGGCACCCGTGATCCACGGCCCACGCACCTGCACCTCGCCCATGCGCGCGCCGTCCCAGGGCAGCGCCTGACCCGCCTCATCGGCGATGCGCAGCCGCACCAGCGGACACGGCAGACCCTGACTGGTCTGGTAACGCAACCGTTCGGCCGGCGGCAGCGCCTCCTCGGCCGGTTTCAGCCGCGCCAACGCCGCGAGCGGCGAGGTTTCCGTCATCCCCCACCCCTGGATCACCGACATGCCGAAATGCGTCAGCCCTTCGATCAGCGCGGCCGGCACCGCCGAACCGCCGACGACCGTGCGCATGGCAGGCAAGTCCCAGCGCTCGGGCTCCCGCCGCAGCGCTTCGAGCAGACCCAGCCAGATGGTCGGCACGCCCGCCGTGACCGTCACGCCTTCGCCGGCAAAAAGATCGAGCAGACTCGCAGGGTCCAGATGCGGGCCGGGAAACACCTGACTCGCCCCCACCAGCGTCGCCGCAAACGGCAACCCCCAGGCGTTGGCATGGAACATCGGCACCACCGGCGTGACCGTATCCCGGCAGGAAAGACCGACCTCATCGGGCAAGGCGCTGGCGAGCGCATGCAAAACGGTGGAGCGGTGCGAATACACCACGCCCTTGGGGCGACCGGTGGTTCCCGAGGTGTAGCACATGAGGCAGGGATCGGCTTCATCGAGCCGAGGCGGCGCGAACCGGTCGCGCCCAATGGCCAGCAAGTCCTCGTAGTCGGCGAATGCCGAACCGTCGAGCGGCGCATCCTGCCAGCGCACCACCCAGACCCGCTCTGGCTCAACGTGTTCGCGAAGCTGTGCATAGAGCGGCAGCAGTCCCTCATCGAGCATCAGGAAACGGTCACCGCCATGGCGCATGACGTATGCCAGATCGTCGATCGAAAGGCGCGGATTGAGCGTATGCAGTACCCCGCCGGCGAGTGGCACGCCGAAATAGGCTTCCAGATGCATTTGATGATTCCACATCAGGCTCGCAACGCGGTCCCCCGCTTGCAGTCCCGCGGCTTGCAAGCCACCGGCAAGCGCCCTCGCCCGTCCCATGACCGCACCATAGCTGGATCGGATCAGGCGACGATCCGGCGCGCGCGAGACGATGGGAACGGCGGGAAACAGTGTCTCGGCCCGCTCGACGAGCAGATCCAGCGTCAGGCCGTCGGTCATCATGGTGCTGCGCATCAGGGTCTCCCAGGTGTTTTTCTGTATGTCCGGCCTCGCGCCCCCGGCGGCCAGACGCGGACCTTCGATCGTCATCGACGATAGCCCTCGGCCGCGAACCAAATCAAGGTACAGCGCCACGAGAACATTCCAGAAGATGCCGTCCGCCGGCTGGTTCAGCGGCCGTGCGACACAGAGCTGCGCCGACCCTCAGCCAAGCCCTAGGGGTTGGTGCCGGCATAGGCGATGACGATCTCGTTCGGGTTGACGGCGTTGCCGAAGGCATAGGCTTCGAAGCCGGATGTATCGTCGATGCGCTGATCGACCCGATACCAGCCCTCCGGGGCGGGGATCTGGTTGTCCACGGCGCGGGTAGAGGCATAGGCGGCGCCGGCCATCAAGGCGTATTGTTCATTGCTGGGCATGGGCATTCTCCTGCGGATCGGGTTCAAGGGGTGGCTTTTTCCGGGGCTTGGCGGTCGGGCTTGCCCTGGTCAGGCGTGTTCTTCCGGTTCTTGTTGATGATCTCGATATCAATGCTTTTTCGAGCTGTTGGAGATTTATCCCAGATCCAATGGCCGCGATAGCGGACCATGACCGTGCAGCCTATGTTCCCTCCGGTGGTCGGCTCGCGCAGGATGGTGCGATTGTCTGGTTGTTTGTATCCCATGCGAATTTTCTTGATCATTTCCGCTGACATGAAACGCTTTCCCGATTTCTCAACCTCTACGTCTGGTGCAGAAGAGATCAAATTGGGCATTTTGATCTCGGCTGGTAATTCTTCCATCGGGATACGCTGCCATTCATTTTTGTTGTATTTGAAGACAACGTGAGGGGGATTTGGGCGCCCCCATTTGTTGTAGGACAAGCAACCCATGGGGTTTGCGATCAGGTAAGCAACGCCATGGTGTATATCCAGGGCGAGCGGCAGGAAATTGGCCATTCCTAGATCTTCGCTGTACTGATCTTTCCAGGTGATGGTTTGATGTGTGTCCGGCATGGTGAAGCGGATGGTTTGCTCCCCGATGGGCGGCGACTGGCCGATTTCGTGGCGGCCGCGGCGGACGATCGAGCGCTCGACGATGAGCGTGCGGCCATCGTGCAGCAGCGCCTCCTCCTTCCAGCTGGAGCCGCCGGTGAACGGCAACCCGGCGCAGGCGCCCAGGCTCGCCGCCGCAAGCACGAACAGGATGATGGAGGCAAAGGCGCGCAGCAGGGCGTTGCTCATGCCGCCCTCCTCAGGCAAGCGCCGGTCTCGTGACGGCCATGGCCGCCCAGGCTGTGGCCGGTGATGGTGGCGTCGGGATAGGCGGCCTTGATGGCCAGATAATATTCGGACGCCTGCACCAGCTGGTCGGAGCCGGCGCCGGTGGCCAGGCCGGCATTGGCCAGCCAGTCGCCCGTGATATCGCTCGGATCGGTGCCGGCATAGGCGATGACGATTTCGTTCAGATTGGCGGTGTTTTGAAAGGCCACGGCTTCGAAGCCTGAGGTGGCTGGAAAATTCGCAGCAGTCGATGGGTCAGGAACCGGAAAGAACGGAGTCCAGCCTTCCGGGGCTGGAATCGAATTGATCTGGCTGCGTGTTGTGCGGTATGCGTAACCTGCCATCAGTGCGTACTCTGTATCAGTCGTCATGTCGTCCTCCAATTTACAGTGTTTATTTCTTCAAGCTAAGGTGACGTTATTGGCTCTATTTTGCCGAGATATCTGGCGTGATCGGGATAGGAGCTTTGGGCGAACTCGGCAGTGGCAGGCATCTTCCATCCGGCAACGGCTCGCGCAGGATGGTGCGAAGGTGAGGGTTGTTCTCTTCGATGATTCTGTTCAATTCCCGGACTTTCTCCGCTGAAACCCTGCCCTCCCGGGCCATTATCTTTGTGTACCTCTTGGGGAGAGCCATCACCACGTTGAAGGTCTTGAATTCCGCGGGCAATTGCTCGATCGGGATGCGCTGCCAGGCCGCGCCGTCATGCCTGAAGATGACATAGGGCGGATTGGGCCGGCCCCATTTGTTGTAGGAAAGGCACAGGTCCGGCTCGGCGATGATGTAGGGCGTATCGTTCAGGACATGAACGGCCAGCAGATTGAAATCACTACCACCGAGATCATCGTCATATGCGCTGGTCCAGCGCACGGTCTTGCGCGACTGGGGCAGCTTGAAGCGGATGGTTTGCTCGCCGACCGGCGGCGGCTGGCCGATTTCGTGGCGGCCGCGGCGGATGATCGAGCGCTCGACGATGAGCGTGCGACCATCGTGCAGCAGGACCTCCTCCTTCCAGCTGGAGCCGCCGGTGAACGGCAGCCCGGCGCAGGCGCTCAGGCTCACCGCCGCGAGCACGAAGAGGGCGAGTGTGGCGATGAGCTTAGGCTTCATGGCAATCTCTTCGATCCTGGTGCGTCGACCTGGGGGTGATTTGAACGATGCCGTCGAGTTGCAGCGCCTGGGAGTGGCGGAGTTCGCTCAATCGCTGCCCCAGGCGCGGCGAGACGGCGGCACATCACCGTGTTTCTGAAGAGCGGCGCCCATGCTGCATGACTTGAGCGCCACGCCGTGCTGCAGCGCTGCCATGATCGAACCGCAACGCCAAGGACAACCCGCGTCGCGCGGTGAGCGGCGTTTTCAGGCGGGCGTTTTCCGGCTGCCGGCGGCGCGGCGCTTCACATCCGGCGCCTCCGCTCGACGATGGCGCTTGCCGCGCCGCTACCGGGACGGTTCGCTGAGCTCGCGGTTCCCGACCACATTGGTCGCGGGCGGCCGATCGGCCTTCGGCGGGATCCTGACCGGCTGCGCTTCGGTGAGTCGGGATTGGCGCGTGGGCTCCTCGTTCTGGTCGGGAGCCATCCCCTCGAGCATCGATCGGCGGGAAGAAACGCCGGGCAGGTCCCGGGTTCGGAGACGTGGCCAGGCGGCGGTGCCGGAGCGGTTCAGCGGCCGGTATGCCCGAAACCGCCGGCACCGCGCTCGCTGATGTCGAAGGTCTCGACGGGCGTCAGCCGCGCCTGTACCACCGGCACGAAGACGAGTTGCGCGAGCCGATCGAAGGGTTGCAGCGTGAAGGGAGCCTCCCCCCGGTTCCAGCAGGACACCATCAGTTCGCCCTGGTAATCCGAGTCGATCAGGCCGACGAGATTGCCCAGAACGATGCCGTGCTTGTGGCCGAGGCCGGAGCGCGGCAGGATCAGGGCCGCATAGGCCGGATCGCCGATGTGCATGGCCAGCCCGGTCCGGATGAGCTCGGTTCGACCGGGTTCCAGCACCACGGGCGCATCCAGGCAGGCGCGCAAATCCAGCCCCGCCGACCCCGCCGTGGCGTAGTCGGGAATGGGGAACTGCTTTCCCAGGCGGGCATCGAGGACACGGATCTGGATTTCGAGCATTTTTGGGGATCCTTATGCTTGCAATCGACGGACAGGAGGCGGCATGACCGAGTCAGTGCTCGCGGCCAGCCATTTCATCGCGATTTTGTCGATGGTGACGTTTCTGGCCATCGAGACGGCGCTCATGCGGCCGGTGTGGATGCCCCAAGCGCTGGCATCGGTGCGGCGTTACGACCGGCTCTATCGGGGCATGCTCGCGCTGGTCCTGATCACCGGGCTGCTGCGCCTGTTGCTCGGCGCCAAAGGCGCTGCATTCGATCTGGCCAATCCGCTGTTCCACGCCAAGCTGACCGGCTTCGGCGTCATGGTTCTGCTCGGCATTCCCGTCACGCGGCAACTGCGCCGCTGGCAAGCCGCGGCGCGGGCCGATCCGGCCTTCGTGCCGGATGAAGCTGTCGTGCGCCGTCTGCGACGCGTCCTGATGCTGGCCGCGCATCTCCTGGTGATCCTGCCCGTCCTCGCCGCGCTGGCGGCACGCGGTCACGGGTTGCGCTGAAGAACTACAGACACCGGCAGGGGCCGGCGGCCGCCCGGCCTCATGCCGACACCGGGGCACGTCCCATGCGCTCGGCGACCAAGGCCAGCAAGGCGCGCGCAAGTGCCGACTTCGACTGACTCGGTAGACTGCGCGCGCCGCCGTCCCAGAACACGGTCAGCGCATTGTCGTCGCTGTCGAAGCCCAGACCCTGGTCGTCCACCTGATTGGCCGCGATCATGTCGAGCTTCTTGCGCCGCCGCTTGCCCTCGGCATACTCGGCGACTCGCTCGGTTTCGGCGGCGAACCCGACCGTGAAGGGCGGGCTCGCCCGCCCTGCCACTTCGGCCAGGATGTCGGGCGTGGGCTCGAGATCCAGCGTCAACCGCTCGCCGTTCTTCTTGATCTTGCCGGCGGCGCGCTCCGCGGGTCGATAGTCCGCCACGGCGGCGGTGGCGATGAACAGATCCGCGGCCGCGACGTGCTGCAACACCGCGGCGCGCATGGCCTCGGCCTGCTCCACCCGCACGCACGTCACGCCCGCCGGCGCGGGCAGGTGCACCGGTCCACTCACCAGAATGACGCGCGCGCCGGCATCGCGCGCCGCCTCGGCAACGGCGTAGCCCATCTTCCCCGAGCTGCGGTTGGTGAGAAAACGCACCGGGTCCAGCGGCTCGCGCGTGGGTCCCGCGGTGATCAGCACCGTGAGCCCGCGCAGATCGACCGCGGGCGCCGTCACCGCGAGCGCCTCGACGAGCGCCGGCGGCTCCAGCATCCGGCCCGCCCCGACTTCGCCGCAGGCCTGCTCGCCGTCCGCGGGTCCCAAAAGGCGCGCGCCCCGCGCGGCCAGCACGGCGCAGTTGGCGCGCGTGGCCGGGTGCTGCCACATGACGCGGTTCATGGCGGGCGCCACCACCAGCGGCGCCTCGCTGGCCAGGCAGACCGTGCTCAACAGATCGTCGGCGAGACCATGGGCGAGACGGGCGATGAAGTCGGCGCTGGCTGGGGCGATCAGCAGGCACTCGGCCCAGCGCGCCAGCTCGATGTGGCTCATCGCGGCCTCGGCCTGCGGGTCCATCAGGCCGGTGCGCACCGGCCGGCCGCTCAGGGCCTGCAGGGTCAGGGGTGTGATGAAGGCCGTCGCCGCCGCGGTCATGACCACCTGCACCTCGGCGCCCCGCTCGCGCAGCCGGCGCACCAGCTCGGCGCTCTTGTAGGCGGCGATGCCGCCGGTGATGCCGAGCAGGATGCGTCGGGGGAATGGGGCTGAATTCATGGGCGGCGTGCTCGAAATCGGTCGATGTTAACGATCCGGAGGGCTTCGCGCATCCTATCCCAAGGGCGGGCGCGCGCCAAAACGGGATCAAGCCGCCGTGCTCGCTGGCCGATACGCCGGATGCGCCGTCGGCGCCGGCAATGACGCCGGACCGCCCAAGGCGGCGCCATTGCGGCGGCGTTCCGGAACGGCGCCAACGACTGGTCCTCATACCCGGGGCCGCGCCTCGAGCGGAAGACGATGCGAATCACCGACTGGCCAGATGCCGAACGCCCGCGCGAGAAATTGCTGGCCCAGGGCCCGGGCGCCTTGTCCGATGCCGAACTGCTGGCGATTTTTCTGCGCACCGGCATTCCGGGTCGCAATGCGGTCGATCTGGCGCGCGATCTCCTGGCGCAGCACGGGAGTCTGCGCACGCTGCTCGGCCTGTCGCAGCGGGAGTTCTGTCGCGCGCCGGGACTGGGTCTGGCCAAATACGCCCAGCTCCAGGCGGTGCTGGAGATGGCCCGCCGACACCTCGGTGAAAGCCTCAAACGGGGCGAGGTCATGAGCCGACCCGACGAGGTCAGTCGCTTCCTGCAAAGCCAGCTCCGCGATCATCCCTTCGAGGTCTTTGCCTGCCTCTATCTGGACAACCGGCACCGGGTGATCGCATTTCGTGAACTGTTCCGCGGCACCATCGACCAGGCCAGCGTGCATCCGCGCGAGGTGGTGCGCGCCGCGCTCGACTGCAACGCCGCGGCGGTGATCCTCGCGCACAACCATCCCTCCGGCGTCGCCGAGCCCAGTCGTGCCGACGAGGAACTGACCCGCCGGCTCAAACAGGCGCTGGCCCTGGTCGACATCCGCGTGCTCGATCATCTCATCGTCGGCGACGGTCCCTGCGTCTCCCTGGCCGAACGCGGTCTGGTCTGATGCGCCCGCGTGGCTCAGCGCCGGCGGCATCTTCCGACCCCGCGGGAGAAGCGGTCTCGCCGGCTACGCGAGGTGTGCGCGGCGGGGCTGCACTTAACGAATTCGTATATACTTATTCCGATATTCGCATATCATCCGGATTGCCTGCGGAGGAGCCAAACCATGTTGTTTCGCCAACTCTATGATCTGGACACCGGCACCTACACCTATCTGCTGGCCGAAC
>PKCW01000126.1 GCA_002862965.1 Pseudomonadota bacterium | reverse complement strand
GCGCTCGCCGATATCGTACGGCCGGAGTCCAAGGAGGCCATCGCGGAATTGACCCGGTTGGGGATTCGCTCGGTGATGCTGACGGGCGATGCACGGGGCGTGGCCGAATCGGTGTCCAAGGAACTCGGGATCTCCGAGTACTTCGCCGAGGTGCTGCCCGACCAGAAATCCGAGAAGATCCGGGAGCTGCAGGCACGCGGCCTGTCGGTGGCCATGGTGGGCGACGGCGTGAACGACGCCCCGGCGCTGGTGCAGGCCGACCTGGGCGTGGCCATCGGCGCAGGCACGGACGTGGCCGTGGAGTCCGCCGACGTCGTACTCGTCCGCAGCGATCCGCGCGACGTGGGAGCGATCCTGGGCCTGTCGCGCGCGACCTATCGCAAGATGGTCCAGAACCTGATCTGGGCGACCGGCTACAACACCGTCGCGGTGCCGATGGCCGCGGGCATCACCTTCGGGACGGGCTTCCTGATGACGCCCGCCATCGCTGCCGTCTTCATGTCGGCCAGCACGGTGATCGTCGCCATCAATGCCCAACTCCTTCGTTTCTACAGGCGGCACGCATGACCGCGATGGCGTCCTCCGATCGACTGATCTTGCCGCTTCCGGGCAACGACGCATTCGCCCGTCAACTGGCCGCCGCCGGAAAGTGGGAACTGGGGACGCTGGAAACCCGCCGGTTTCCCGACGGCGAAAGCTACGTGCGCATCGCCGCCGACGTGGCGGACAAGTCCGTGGTTCTCGTGCAGACACTGGCGCAGCCGGATCCCGGCTTCCTGTCGCTGGTGTTTGCGGCCGATGCCGCCCGTGACCTGGGTGCCCGCGAGGTGACCCTGGTGGCGCCTTACCTGGCCTACATGCGGCAAGATCGCCGGTTCCACCCGGGAGAAGCGATTACGTCCCGCAGCTTCGCCCGTCTCGTGTCGTCGAGCTTCGACCGCCTGGTCACGGTCGATCCCCATCTACATCGCTACCCGGCGCTGTCGGCACTCTACACCGTGCCAGCCGACACACTGCACGCCGCGCCGCTACTGGCCGACTGGATCGCCGCCGAGGTGGAGAGCCCTTTGGTGATCGGTCCGGACGAAGAAAGCGAGCAATGGGTGGCCGCCATTGCCCAGCGCATCGGCGCCCCCCACGCGGTCCTGCGCAAGATCCGCCACGGCGATCGCAACGTCGAGGTCGCGGTGTCCGACCTGTCCGCCTGGCATGGTCGTCAACCGGTGCTGGTCGATGACATTGCCTCCTCCGGCCGCACGCTGGTCGAAGCCGCCCGGCAGTTGCCTCAGCAGGGCTTTGTGAAGCCCATCGTTGCCGTGGTGCATGCCATCTTCGCCGAAGACGCCTACCAGCAGCTCACGCCGCTGTGCAGCCGTATCGTCTCCACCGATGCCGTGCGGCATGAGAGCAATGCGATCGCGCTGGCGCCACTGATCGCGCTTGCGCTGGCCGCGGACAAGGAGGGCGCGACGAACCTGGTGCGTCATCGTCGCTCGCCCGAGCCGCTCGACGAGGTGGACCGGGCGAGTATCGATTCTTTCCCGGCCAGCGATCCTCCCGCCTGGACGAGCGGCCACACTTGATGCGTCGCTTCGATGGCCCCCCGGCCGACATCGCTGCATTCACACCCTGAGGATTCCGATCTTGAAGCTCACCTCATTCGGCGGTGCCGGCACCGTCACCGGCTCCAAGCATCTGCTGAGCCACAATGGAAAGCACATCCTGGTCGACTGCGGCCTGTTCCAGGGCCTGAAGAACCTGCGCGAGCTGAACTGGGAGCCATTGCCGGTCGCGCCGAAGGCACTCGACGCGGTGGTATTGACGCACGCGCACCTGGACCACTCCGGCTACCTGCCCAAGCTCGTGCGTGATGGCTTTCGCGGACGCATCTACGCCACCGCCGCAACCCGCGACGTGGCCGAACTGATCCTCAAGGACAGCGGCCACCTGCAGGAAAAGGATGCCGAGTACGCCAATCGAAAGGGTTTCAGCAAGCACAAGCCCGCGCTGCCGCTGTATACAGTGCAGGATGCCGAGCGCGCGCTCAAGCAGTTCTCCAACGTACCGTTCGGCAAGCCGGTCTCGCTTGCCGACGGCGCGACACTGACTTTCCGCTATGCCGGACATATCCTGGGCGCCGCCACGGCGGAGATCGACTGGGGTGGCAAGCGCATCGTGTTCTCCGGCGACTTGGGTCGCTACGACGACCCGATGCTGTTCGATCCGCAGCCCGTGGCCGAAGCCGACTACGTGGTGATCGAGTCCACCTACGGCAACCGGACCCATGCGCCGAGCGACGCGGCCGAAGCCCTCGGGGCCGTCATCGAAAAGACGGTCGGCCGCGGCGGCACGGTGGTCATTCCCGCCTTCGCGGTGGGCCGCGCGCAACTCCTGCTCTACTACCTGTGGAAGCTGCGCCAGGCCGGACGCCTGGGTTCGGTGCCCATCTATCTGGACAGTCCGATGGCGATCAACGCCAGCGAACTGCTCCGCACCTCTGTGCGGCGCGGTCCTGTGCGTTCGCGCCGTGGCTGCGTCACGGCATGGGTTCCTGCCCTCGTCCGAGCGACCTGCGTCGTGTCGGCCCAAGGACACTGATATGGCATCCCTGTTCCACCGATTGCAGGCCTGGCGCCCGCACCCTCGCCCGCTGTTCCGCCGTCGGCAACCACTCCGGCACCTTCTTGCCGGCGTGCTCGCCGGCGCCCTGTGGACGCTGGCGCTACCTGTGACCGCAAGTGAACCCGTGCCGGGGCACAGCCTCGAGTCGATCCGCGCCTGGGTTCTGGAACACAACCCGGAATTGCGGGCCATGGACTTCGAGGCCCAGGCCGCTGAGGCACGGATCCAGCCAGCGGGCGCCCTGCCCGACCCGATGGTGGGCATCACCCTGCGCGACATCGACCCCGGCGCGCCCTGGCGCGGGGCCGGGAGCACGACCGGCAACCTCGTGCAGATGCGTCAGTCGATTCCGCTGTGGGGCAAGCGCGGGCTGGCGAAGGAGGTCGCCACCCACGAGGCGGACGCCGCCGGCGCCGAGCGCGAGGCGCGCGCGCGGCAGCTGGTCGCGCAGGCCGAGCAGGCCTATGCCCGCTACTGGGCCCTCGGCGAGACGCTCGCGGTGATCGACCGCCGCATCAGGCTGCTCGAGCAGGTCGAGGAAATCGCGGGCGTGCGCTATGCGCTCGGCATGGTGCCGCAGCAGGATGCGATCCGCGCACAGGTGGTGCGGACCGGCCTCGTGGCCGAACGGCTGGAGCGGGTCGCCGAACGCGCGGAAGCCGCGGCGATGCTGAACGCGTTGATGGGCCGGCCGGCCGATGCGCCGCTGGCCGCGCCTGCGGCGGCGCCTGCGCTCCCCGTGCCCTACCCGACCCTCGCCGCCGCGCGGGCCGTGCTGACGCCCGACGTCCAGCCCGAGCTGGCGGCGCGCAATGCGATGGCGACGGCGGCCGAACGGGCCGCCGAGCTGCAGCGTCGCGCCCGGCGCCCGGACCTCACCGTCGGCGTCGGCGCCATGCAGCGCGGCGGCGGCGTCGAGAGCCTCGAACTGATGCTCGAGGTCGAGATCCCGCTGCAACGGGCCGCGCGGCGCGAACGCGAGCGCGAAGCCAACCTGCGCGCCGAGGCCGCACGCCTGCGGGAGGGCTCGACGACGCGCGAGCTCGACAGCCGGCTCGCGACCGCCCTCGCGCAATGGAACGGCGCGCGAGAACGACGCCAGCTCGCGGAAACGACCCTGCGCGTGCAGAGCGACGCCAACTTCAAGGCCGCCCTCGCGAGCTACCAGACCGGCGAAGTCGACTTCGCCACCGTCCTCGACGCGCTCGATGCGTGGCAGGACGCCGACCTCACCCGCCTCGCCGCCCAGCGCGACGAGCTGATCGCCGCCGCCGACGTGCGCGCGGTGGAAGGAATCGCCCCATGACTCCCCTCGTCCGCACCACCCTCGCGATCGCCCTGGGCGCCGCCGTGCTCGCCATCGGCATCGGCATCGGCCGCCACCAGACCCCGGACACGCCCGCGGCGTCCAACGCCGGATCCGCCCGCCGCGTCCTGTACTACCGGGCGCCGATGAGCGGCGACACCTCCCCGGTCCCCAAGAAGGACCCCATGGGCATGGACTACGTGCCCGTCTACGACGGCCAGGCCGCCGACGCGCCCGGCACGGTCGCGCTCGATCCCGCACGCCTGCAGACCCTCGGGGTACGCACCGAACGGGTTCGCCAAGGGGTGCAGACGCTCGACCTGCGCGCGAGCGCGACGCTGTCCGCGGACGAAACGCGGCAGTACGTCGTCGCCCCGCGCTTCGAAGGCTGGGTGGCCCACCTGTACGCGAACCAGACCGGCATGGCCGTCCGCGCGGGCCAGCCGCTGCTGGCCGTCTACAGTCCCGCGCTGGCTGCGGCGCGGCAGGAGATCGCCCTGGCCGACGACGCCGCGCGGCGCCTGTCCACGACCGACCCCGCCGGCGCGGCCGCCATGCGCCGCCTGCGCGAGGCGGCGGCCGCGCGGCTGCGCAACTGGGAAGTGGAGGCCGGCACGGGCACCAACGTGGTCTACCGCTCGCGCGTGACCGGCGTCGTGCTCGAGAAGCCGGTGCTGCCCGGCGCGCGCTTCGAGGCCGGCGAGGCCATCCTCAAGGTCGCGGACCTGTCGACCGTCTGGGCGACCGCGCATGTCCCGGTCGACCAGGCGGGAAGCCTCGCCCCGGGCCAGACCGCGGCGTTCACCTCGAGCGCCCTGCCGGGCGAAACCGTCCGCGGCCGCGTGACCTTCATCCAGCCGGTCGTCGACCCGGCGGCGCGCACCGTCGACGTCCGCGTCGAGCTGCCCAACCGCGACGGACAGCTGCGGCCGGGTCTCTACGGCCAGCTGCAGATCGCCGGTCCGAGCCGCCAGGCGCTGACCGTCCCCGCGACCGCCGTCATCGACAGCGGCACGCGGCAGGTGGTGCTGGTCAAGGTCGGCGACGGGCGCTTCGCCCCGCGCGAGGTCGGCATCGGCCGGCGCTTCGGCGATCGCGTGGAAATCCTTGCGGGGCTGCAGGACGGCGAGGAGGTCGTGACCAGCGCGAACTTCCTGATCGATGCCGAGAGCAACCTGCAGTCCGCGCTGCAGGGGCTCGGATCGCATTCGCACGGGGCAGGCGCGACGCCGGCCGCCGACGCGAAGCCGGCCACGCCGGCCGCCCCCGCCATGACGGCTCCCGCCGCGGACCCGCGCGCCCGGGATCTTCGCGGCAGCGAGCCCGGCGCCGCTGGCCACGAGGGGCACTGACATGCTCGGTCGCCTCATCGAGTGGTCCGTCCGCAACATCTTCCTCGTGCTCATCGCGACGTTCGCGCTGGCCGCGGCAGGCATCTATGCGGTCATCAACACGCCCCTGGACGCACAGCCCGACCTGTCGGACGTGCAGGTCATCGTCTACACCGACGTGCCGGGGCAGGCGCCGCAGGTGGTGGAGGACCAGGTCACCTATCCGCTGACGAGCGCGCTGCTCTCGGTGCCCCGTTCGAAGGTGGTGCGCGGCTTCTCCTTCTTCGGCGCCTCGTTCGTCTACGTCATCTTCGAGGACGGCACCGACGTGTACTGGGCGCGTTCGCGCGTGCTCGAGTACCTCAACTTCGCCTCGAAGAACCTGCCCGCGGGCGTGACGCCCACGCTCGGGCCGGACGCCACCGGCGTCGGCTGGGTGTACGAGTACGCGCTGACCTCGCGCAGGCATTCGCTCGACGAACTGCGCGCGCTGCAGGACTGGTACGTGCGCTACCAGCTCACCAAGGCCGGCGGCGTCGCCGAAGTCGCCAGCGTGGGTGGGTTCGTTCGCCAGTACTCCGTCACGGTCGATCCCGTGCGGCTGCGCGAGTTCGGCATCGCGCTGCCCGACGTGGTGAAGGTACTTCGCGACAGCAACCGTGACGTCGGTGGTCGGACCGTGGAGATGGCCGAGACCGAGTACATGATCCGCGGCCGCGGCTACCTGCGGAACCTCTCCGACATCGCCGGGCTCACGATCACGGCGCGGAACGGCCGGCCGGTGCGCATCGGCGACCTCGCGCGCGTGGAACTGGTGCCCGACGAGCGCCGCGGCGTGACCGACCTCAATGGCCAGGGCGACGTGGTCGCCGGCATCGCGGTGGCCCGCTACGGCGAGAACGCGCTGTCGGTGATCCACAACCTCAAGCAGAAGATCGCCGAGATCGGCAGCGGCCTGCCGGAGGGGGTCGAGCTGCGCACCGTCTACGACCGCTCCGACCTCATCCACCGCGCGATCAAGACCCTGCGCGGCACGCTGATCGAGGAGAGCGTGATCGTCGCGCTGGTCTGCCTGATCTTCCTGTTCCATGCGCGCAGTGCGCTCGTGGCGATCCTGATGCTGCCGATCGGCGTCATGATCGCGTTCATCGCGATGCGCCTTCTGGGCATGAACTCCAACATCATGAGCCTGGGCGGCATCGCGATCGCCATAGGCGCGATGGTGGACGCCGCCATCGTGATGATCGAGAACGCGCACAAGCACCTGGAGCGCGACGACGGCAGCAAGCCGCGCGCGCAGATCATCATCGAGGCCTGCCGCGAAGTCGGGCCGTCGCTGTTCTTCAGCCTGATGATCATCACCGTGTCGTTCCTGCCGGTGTTCGCGCTGGAGGCGCAGGAAGGCCGGCTGTTCAAGCCGCTGGCGTTCACCAAGACCTTCGCGATGGCCGGCGGCGCGCTGCTGTCGGTGACGCTGGTGCCGGTGCTGATGTGGATCTTCGTGCGCGGGCACATCACGCCCGAGGCGAAGAACCCGGTCAACCGCGTGCTGATCCGTGCGTATCGGCCGATCATCCATGGCGTTCTCCGCCACAAGGTCGCCACGCTGGTGGTGGCCGCGCTCGCGCTCGCGGTGAGCGCATGGCCGGCATCGCGCCTGGGCAGCGAGTTCATGCCGACGCTCAACGAGGGCACCCTGCTGTACATGCCCGCCTCGCTGCCGGGCATGTCCGCCACGCAGGCCGCGTCGGTGCTGCAGAAGCAGGACCGCATCATCAAGTCGTTCCCGGAGGTCGAGTCGGTGTTCGGCAAGGCCGGCCGCGCCCTCACCGCGACCGACCCGGCGCCGCTGGAGATGTCCGAGACGGTGATCAACCTCAAGCCCGAGGCGCAGTGGCGCAAGGGCATGACCGTCGACCGGCTGGTCAAGGAGATGGATGCCGCGCTCAAGTTCCCCGGCGTCGCCAACTCCTGGACCATGCCGATCAAGGCGCGCACCGACATGCTCGCCACCGGCATCCGCACGCCGGTCGGCATCAAGGTGTTCGGGCGCGACCTCGCGGAGATGGAGCGCCTGTCGCGCCAGATCGAAGCGACGGTCCGCAAGGTGCCGGGCACCACCAGCGCGTACGCGGAACGACTGACGGGCGGCTACTACCTCGACGTCAATCCCGATCCCGAGGCGCTGGCGCGCTACGGCCTGGCCACCGGCGACGTGCAGGAGACGGTCGCCACCGCGCTGGGCGGCGAGATGGTCACGACGATGGTGCAGGGCCGCGAGCGCTTCGGGCTGATCGTGCGCTACCCGCGCGAGCTGCGCGGCAATCCGACCGCGATCGCCGCCAACGTGCTGATCGCCACCCCGGACGGCGCGCAGGTGCCCCTCGGCGAACTGGCGAGCCTGCAGGTGCGCAAGGGCGCGCCCAGCATCCGCACCGAGAACGCGATGCTCTCGGCGTACATCTACGTGGATACGCGCGAGAGCGACATCGGCCGCTACGTGCGCTCGGCACAGGCCGCGGTCGCGCGCGACGTCCGCTTCCCCGCCGGCTACTACGCGACATGGAGCGGGCAGTACGAGTACATGCAGCGCGCCGCCGCGAAGATGCGCATCGTCGTGCCGGTCACGCTCGCGATCATCTTCCTGCTGCTCTACCTCAACTTCCGGCGCGTCACCGAGTCGTTGATCGTGATGCTGTCGGTGCCGTTCGCACTGGTGGGCGGCGTGTGGCTGATGTGGCTGCTCGACTACAACGTGAGCGTCGCCGTCGCCGTCGGCTTCATCGCGCTCGCGGGCGTCGCCGCCGAGACCGGCGTGGTGATGCTGATCTACCTCGACCATGCGCTGCAGGCGCGCGCCGAGGCCGCACGCCGCGAAGGCCGCGCGCTCGATGCCGCCGACCTGCAGGCGGCGATCGTCTAAGGCGCGGTCGAACGCGTGCGGCCGAAGATGATGACGGTGGTGGCGATCATGGCCGGCCTGCTGCCGATCATGTGGAGCACCGGCACCGGCTCGGAGGTGATGCGCCGCATCGCCGCGCCGATGGTGGGCGGCATGGTCTCGTCCACGGTGCTGACCCTGGTCGTGATCCCGGCGTTGTACTCGCTGATCAAGCAGCGGCAGCTGGCCAGGAAGCGGCCAACACCTGCTGCGCTGCCGGCGGACCTGTCGTGATGCGGCCGACCTCCAACGCGCCGGCCGCGGACCGGTCGAGCTTGGAGCCACGCTGGGCGACCGCGCGGACCGTACCGCTGCGGGAGGTTGCGAAAATCGAGAGCCTGCTCGGACCAAACCAGATCAACCGCGAGAACGGAAAGCGCCGGGTGGTGGTCACGGCCAACGTGCGTGATCGCGACTTGGGCGGCTTCGTTGAAGACCTGCAGCAGCGCATCGAGCAGCAGGTGAGCGTTCCAGAAGGCTACTGGATCGACTACGGCGGCACGTTCGAGCAGTTGATCTCGGCCAGCCAACGGCTCGCAGTAGTGGTACCGGTGACCCTGGTCCTCATCTTCGGCCTGTTGTTCATGGCGTTCGGCTCGGCCAGGGATGCGGTGATCGTGTTCAGCGGCGTGCCGTTGGCCCTGACCGGCGGTGTGGCCGCACTGGCACTGCGTGGCATCCCGTTGTCGATCACCGCCGGGGTCGGCTTCATCGCCCTGTCGGGCGTGGCGGTGCTCAACGGCCTGGTCATGATCGCCTTCATTCGCAACCTGCGGGAGCAAGGGCAGTCGCTGGATGACGCCGTCTTCAACGGCGCACTCGAGCGGCTACGGCCGGTCTTGATGACCGCCCTGGTGGCATCGCTCGGCTTCGTCCCGATGGCGCTCAATGTCGGCACGGGCGCGGAGGTGCAGCGTCCGCTCGCCACCGTGGTGATCGGCGGGATCGTGTCCTCCACGCTGCTCACCCTGCTAGTGCTGCCGACCCTCTACCGTCTTCTGCACCGCGGCGACGCAGCGAAGTCGCAACGGGAGGCCCACTGACGTGAGCGAAGAGAAGATCGAAATACACGACGCCCACCAACGCCGGATCCTGTTGATCGTCCTTGCCTTGAACCTCGCGCTTGCCGCGGGTTCTGGGTCACGGGCCTCGCTGCCGGCTCAAGCGCCCTGATTGCGAATGGACTGGACAATGCGTCCGACAGCGCTGTCCACATCATCACCCTGCTCGCGCTCAGTCGTTCACCGGCCTGGAAACGATCGGCGGCCAAGGTGTCCGGCTGGCTGCTGATCCTGTTCGCCGCGGGAATCCTGGTTGACGTGGGCCGTCGATTTTTCGGCGACGTCGAGCCCATTGGCACAACGATGATGGTGATGGCCCTGGGAGCCGCCATAGTGAACGCGACCTGTGTGTGGCTACTCAAGAAGATCCGGCAGACCAACGTGAACGTGCGCGCCGCGACCACCTTCAGCACCAACGACTTTGTCGCCAACGCGGGCGTGCTTGTGGGTGGCGGATTGGTGCTCTGGACCGGGCGGGCCTGGCCCGATCTAGTCGTCGGTCTTGCGGTGGCGGCGATCGCCCTGAAGGGGGGCATCGAGATCCTGCGGGATGCGCGAGGTCAAGAGCATGGCTAGCAGAGCCGGCTTGCAGTACTTTCTCCATCGGAGCCGCGCTTTGTGTCGGGGCATTCGGCAGGGCACAGCGGTCACCCCATGAGTCGGTTGAACGATGTGCGTGACAGACTGGAACGGCACCAGATCCCGATCTATTTTCTGGCGATTGCGCTCGGCTTCGCCGTCGCGTTGACCGTACCCGGCACCGGCAGGCTGGAAGTCCTGATCAATCCCGCGCTGGCATTGATGCTGTTCGTCACCTTCCTGCAGGTGCCGTTGGTCAAGCTGCGAGCCGCGCTGGCGAACCGGCGCTTCCTGGGCGCATTGCTCGTTGCAAACTTCCTGGTCGTGCCGCTGCTGGTCGCGGCCATGTTGCCGCTTTTGCCAGCAGACCCGCTGGTCCGTATCGCCGTGCTCTTCGTACTGCTGTGCCCATGCATCGACTACGTGGTCACCTTTTCCCATCTGGGCAAGGCGGACTCCGCGCTGCTGCTGGCTGCGACGCCGGTTCTATTGCTCGTGCAGATGTTGCTGTTGCCGCTGTACTTCGGCGTGCTGATGGGCGAAACATCGGCCTCACTGGTCCAGGCAGGTCCGTTCCTGCACGCATTCGTCTGGCTGATCGCGGTCCCGCTACTGCTCGCGGCGGGCCTGCAGGCAGCCGCCTCGCGCTCGCCGAGAGTGGCCCGTTTGGCCGGCCTGGGTGGGGTGATGCCGGTACCCGCCACCGCGGGGGTGCTCTTCGTGGTGATCGCAGCGGTGACACCGCAGCTGGGACCAGCAAGCAATGCTGCGGTCTCGGTAGTGCCGTTCTACATTGCCTTCGCGATCATCGCGCCACAGCTCGGCCTTGCGGTGGCACGGATTTTCAAGCTGGCTGTTCCGGCGAAACGGGCCGTGGCGTTCGCGTCGGGCACGCGCAACTCACTGGTGATATTGCCGTTGGCCCTGTCGATCCCCGGCGCGCTTCCCATCGTACCGGCGGTGATCGTGACCCAGACGCTGGTCGAGTTGATCGCAATGCTGGCCTACATACCGCTGATACGACGGGTGGCAACGCGTGACTGCCATGCTGCCGCCCGCCCAGGTCACTTCTCGGTGCTTGTCAGTGGGCGCCGCAGCGTGTCCAGGATGACACATTGGCCGCGCTCGCCCCCACTGCAGCTGCCGATCACCCGTTCGAGCTCAGCGGCCATCCGCTGCAGGTCCCCGAGCCGGGCCTGAATGTCCACCAGGTGCACGCGGGCGAGCCGGTCGACATCTTGGCATGACAATCCGTCGTCCTCGGCCAGGCCCAGCAGGCTGCGGATCTCCTCCAGGGAGAAGCCAAGGTCGCGGCCACGACTGATGAAGCGCAATCGATCCACGTCCGTTGACCGATAATCGCGGTACCCGCTCGCTGTGCGCGGCGGCGCAGGCAACAACCCGATGCGCTCGTAGTAGCGCACGGTTTCCGGATGGCACCCGCTGCGTGTCGCGACCTCTCCAATCTTCATGGGCTTGACCCTGTAGCGGCTACAGACTTTAGGATCGCCGACCTGACAGCGGTCCGCAATTCCTGCGTCCGCTCCCATCTGGAGACTTGACCATGGGTGACTCGTGCGGCTGCGGAAGCACAGTGGATATCCGGGCCTTGGAGGCCGGGCAGCGGCGCGTGCTGATGATCGTGCTGGCGATCAACATCGCCACCTTCGTGATGATGATCACGGCGGCGATTTACAGCGGATCGTCCTCGTTGCTGTCAGGCAGCCTCGACAATCTTGGCGATGCGCTGACCTACTTGCTGAGCCTGGCGGTGATCGGCGCCAGCTTGCGCGCCAAGGCCAAAGTGGCGCTGATCAAGGGACTGCTGATTTTCGGCGCCGCGGTGGCGGTCGCCATCCAGATCGGCTGGCGCCTGGCCCATCCGGAGGTACCGATCTTCGAGGCCATCGGCATTGCTGCGGTGATCAACCTTGCGTTCAACGCACTGTGCCTGTGGTTGCTGACGCCGTACCGCTTCGGCGATGTGAACATGTCATCGGCGTGGGAGTGTTCGCGCAATGATCTGTACGAGGGTGTTGCGGTACTGCTGGCGGCCGCCGGCGTGTGGCTGTTCGATGCGGGCTGGCCCGATCTGGTCATCGCCGGTGGACTGTTGCTGATGTTTCTGCGGTCCGCCTGGCGGGTACTCCGTATGGCTTGGCGGAGCTACCGGGACGAGGCGAAATAGCAAGTTGCGGCCCGTTGCCCGGCCCAAGAGAAGAAATGCCCCGTATGCCGGGGCGTTTGTTCGCCGAGTTGGCTGATGATCGGCATCCAGTGGCCGCGACCGCTATCCGCAGCAGGGATTCTGTTGCTGGATCGGTGGACACGGCACGGTGCCGTACGAACAGAACACACAACAGTCGCCCGGCTTGGGCCGCAGTACCGTGCTGCAGCCTGGACACTCGTAGAAAAACTGACAGGCCGTGGTAGGCATCATCTCGCTGGCCTGGTGCCTGCATTCTGGGCAGGTCAGCATGCTTTGCAGTTGCAGATCAGCCACCATTTGTCCGTGCCTTGGCCGGGAAGCCTGCTTCGGTGATGGCCCGTGCGATGTCCGAAGCACTTGTACGCTCGGAATCGAAGGTCACCGTTACCGTGGCTGCCTTGGTATCGACCGCAGTGTCAGCTACGCCGGGCACCTTCTCGAGCGCTTTCTCAATGGTGATGCTGCACGTAGGGCAGGTCATGTTCGCGGCCTGCAACACCACCGTCTCAGTGGGGGCGGCCCCCGCCGTTCCGGCCCATATGACGGCCATCAAGGCCAATGTCCACTTGCGCATCGATCGTCTCCTACAGAAGCCAAATCACGTAATACGGAAACAACAACAACAAGGCGATCACGACAGTGGCTAACCAAAGCCAGCGCCGCCGCCGGCTCAAGATGCCCGGATCCACGCATTGGCCTTCGGCGCGGCATCGAGAGGCTGGTCCGTACAGGCCCCAGAAGGCTAACCCCAGCGACAGCAGGGCGGCAGCACTGAACCAAGGGCGCCATGGATCCAGCGCGGTCAGGTTGCCGATCCAGGCGCCACTGATGCCCAGCAGGACCAACGCCAGCGGCACGACGCAGCAGACCGATGCGCCAATGGCGGCGATGCTCGCGCCAACGATGGCTGGAACAGACGATTTGGCCGGGGTTGTTTGCATCGGAGCATACTAGCCTCTGTACCTAGGTACGGAGTCAAGCCGTGCGTCCGAACACGTTTACGATCAGCCAGCTGGCGGCGGCGGCCGACGTGCATGTCGAAACCGTGCGCTACTACCAGCGCCGTAGGCTGCTGCGTCAACCCGAGCGACCGATAGGAGGCGTGCGTCGTTACGACGAAAACGATGTCAATCGGCTTCAGTTCATCCGTCGCGCTCAGATGATGGGATTCAGCCTCGACGAGATCGCTGGCCTGCTACAGATCACAGGCGAGCGTTCTTGCGAGCAGACCCGTCAATTGACCGAGCGAAAGCTCGCCGATGTCCGTCTACGAATCCGCGAGCTGCGACAGCTGGAGAGGGATCTCGAACAGAAAGTAGCGCGGTGCGCCCAAGTGCCGGCGGGAGAGTACTGCCCAACCCTCGATTTTCTGGAGCGGCCAAGAAAGCCAGCTGCGACAGGCAGTTAGGTCACTTTCGGCCGTTTTTTACACGAATCCCTGCCGACCCTCTGATTCGGCCGCTCGACGCAGGCCGGCACTATCGACAACGAATGGAGCACACAGCATGAAAACCCGCAAACTCGGAAACGACCTGGAAGTCTCCGCCCTCGGCCTGGGCTGCATGGGCATGACCGCCGTGTACGGCCCGGCCGCCGACAAGCAGGAGATGATCAAGCTCATCCATGCCGCCCACGACCGCGGCATCACCCTGTTCGACACCGCCGAGGCCTACGGTCCCTTCGCCAACGAGGAACTGGTCGGCGAGGCGCTGCAGCCGATCCGCGGCCAGGTGGTCATCGCCACCAAGTTCGGCTTCGACATCGACCCGGAGGCCGGCGAGCGCGGCCTCGGCACCGACAGCCGGCCCGAGCACATCGCGCGCGCGGTCGAGAAGATGCTGCAGCGCCTGCGCACCGACCATATCGACCTGCTGTACCAGCACCGCGTGGACCCGGCGGTACCGATCGAGGACGTGGCCGGCGCGGTCAAGGACCTGATCGCCGCAGGCAAGGTCAAGCATTTCGGCCTGTCCGAGGCCGGCGTGCAGACCATCCGCCGCGCCCACGCCGTGCAGCCGCTGACGGCGGTGCAGAGCGAGTACTCGCTGTTCTGGCGCGGGCCGGAACTGGAACTGTTGCCGCTGCTGGAGGAACTGGGCATCGGCTTCGTGCCGTTCAGCCCGCTCGGCGCCGGCTTCCTGACCGGCAAGATCACCGACAAGACCACGTTCGATCCGACCGATTTCCGCAACCACGTGCCACGTTTCTCCGTGGAAGCGCGCAAGGCCAACATGGCGCTGGTCAAGGTGGTCGAGTCCGTCGCCGGGCGCAACGGCGCCACGCCCGCCCAGGTCGCGCTGGCTTGGCTGCTGGCGCAGAAGCCCTGGGTCGTGCCGATTCCCGGCACCACCAAGCTCAATCGCCTGGAAGAGAACATCGGCGCGGTCACGCTCGACCTGAAGCCTCAGGACATCGCCCAGCTCAATGCCGAGGTTGCCAAGATCAAGGTGGAAGGCGAGCGCCTGCCGGAAGCAGCGCTCAAGATGACCGGCCTCTGATCTGAAGGGCCGGCGTCGCCGCCAGGCCGTCGCGGAGTGGCGGTGACGGCGTTTCGATGGCCGGCAGTGGGTGGCGGCAGACGATGCCGGGGCATCATCGCCGGGAAGAATACGGGCATGGCTTTCATCTCCAATGCCGAATCCGTGACCGTCCTGATCGTGGATGCCGACCGGCATCCACGACGGCATGGGTCGGAACCCGGCTCGGACATCGCCACCTATCTCGCACGCCACAACACGGACGTCGTGTTCGACCGGATCGCCTCGGACGGCTCGCCTGTCGCAGAAGCGATCCTAGAAGAAGGTAGCGCTTGGCCCCACCCCTGCCATCTTTCCAGCCCCGAGAGCTTCGTCAGAACCAGAAGCGCAGGCCGATCACCCACCGGTTGTCGGTTCTGGAATGACTGCTAAGCCCGCGCAGGTCCGACGTCTTGCCGAAACTCCATTCGCGCTCGAATCCCACGTAGGGCGCGAACTGCCGCGTGATCTCGTAACGCAAGCGGACGCCTCCCTCCACGGTACTCAGGCCCGCACCGATGACTTCCTCCGGATCGGTCTGCCCGAACCAATTGGCTTCGAGCCCCCAATTGGCGATCAACCGGTTGGTGAACAACATCTCATACTCGACCTCGGCGATGGCCGCCGTCTCGCCGCCCTCTCCGACGTAGCCCGTTGCCGAGACCTCGAACTTGTAGGGCGCCAGACCCTGGACGCCGAACGCGGCCCAGTTGCGCGGCGTTCCGCCTCCACCGAAGTCACCAAAATCCCGGCGCACGCCGACCACGGCGCACACTCGGGCTCGTTGGCGCGTACGGTGAACCCGCCAGCGACGGGCTGGCCGGTCGGCGCGGTGCCGTTGTTGCGGACGTACCACTTGACCCACACCTCCGGCGCCGTCCGGAGCAGGCACTGGCCCTCGCACGCCGCGTCGGTACGGTAGGGCCGCGTGAGCATCAGCTCGCACTTTTCGTACTCGATAAAATCGACCCCCTCGCACCGCACGCCGGCGCCGCGCAGG
>PKCW01000128.1 GCA_002862965.1 Pseudomonadota bacterium | reverse complement strand
GAAAGCGGCGTGCGCGTGGAACTGAAACTCGCGGCGAGCGAACTGGCGACCGCGCGCAAGCGCCTGGCAAGCACCTGGGGCGAGCCGGCGCCGCGCTTCGAGCGGGTTGAGGGCGATCCGGAGGCGCTACCGCCGCTGCCCTCCCGCGCCGATCTGGAGCGCCGCATGGACGCTTCGCCCAACCTGCGTCGGGCCAGGATCGAGGTCGCCCGTCGGCTGGCCCTGGCCGAAGTCGAACGCAGCCGGCGCATACCGAACCTGACTGTGAGCCTGGGCACGAAGCGCAACAACGAGCTGGGCCTTGATCAGGCGGTTTTCGGCGTTTCCATCCCGATCCCGGTGTTCGACCGCAACCAGGGCAACCTGCTGGAGGCGCTGCGCCGTGCGGACAAGGCCCGGGACGAGCTCTCCGCCACCGAGCTTCGCCTCTCCAACGAGCTGGCGCAGGCATTCGAGCGCCTGTCCGCGGCGCGCGGTGAGCTGGAGTCGCTCAAGCGGGACATCCTGCCGGGCGCGCAGAGCGCCTATGACGCCGCGCTCAAGGGCTTCGAGCTGGGCAAATTCAGCTTCCTCGAAGTGCTTGACGCACAACGCACATTGTTCCAGGCCAAGTCCCAAGGCCTGCGCGCGCTGGTCGATGTCCATCGCGCTGCGGCCGAGATCGAACGCATCCTCGGCGAGGCGGTGCCCGAAGTGGCTCCGACGCCCATCGCCAACCAACCGTAGGAATCCGACATGAAACGCGATTCGAACACCAAACAGGCGATTGCAATCGCCGTCATCATCGCGATCGGCGTGGTCCTGGTCGTGCTGATCCTGGGCACCGACAAAGCACGTCCGGTCGCAGATGAACACGGACACGCCGAAGCAAACGCTCATGCCGATCAGGAGCACCACGGCAGCGAGGCCAAGGATGGCCACGCCGACGACGAGGGCCATGCCGACGCTGAACATCACGCGGAGAAGGCCGAACCGGCCAAGGGATCACATGGCGGCAAGCTCTTCAGCCAGGATGGCTACGGGGTGGAACTCACCATTTTCGAGCAGGGCGTGGAGCCGCAGTTCCGCCTTTACACTTACCGCGACGGCAAGCCCCTTGATCCGAAGGCGAGCCAGGTCAGCGTCACGCTGGAGCGGCTCGGCCGCAAGCCGCAGGTATTCGCATTCGTGCCGGAAAAGGACTATCTCAAGGGCAATGCAGTGGTCGAGGAGCCGCATTCGTTCAAGGTGACGATCGACGCGCGGCATGACGGAAAAGCGTATCGCTTCGGCTACGAGCAGGTCGAAACGCGCGTCGCCATGAGCAACGCGCAGCTCGAAACAAACCGGGTTGAGGTGCTCACCGCCGGTCCGGCGCGCATTCCCAAGGTGCTGCAGTTGATCGGCGAGGTGCGCTTCAACGAGGATCGCACGGTGCATGTGGTGCCGCGGCTCGCGGGCATCGTACAGGCGGTGTCTGCCAATGCCGGCGACCGGGTGAGGAAGGGACAGGTGCTGGCGGCGATTTCCAGCCAGGGCCTCGCCGACCAGCGTGCCGAGTTGCTCGCCGCGCAGAAGCGCCTGGCGCTGGCACGCACGACCTTCGAGCGCGAGAAGAAACTGTGGGAGGACAAAATCTCGGCCGAGCAGGATTACCTCCAGGCGCGCACCGCCCTGCAGGAAGCGCAGATCGCCGAACAAAACGCGCGCCAGAAACTCGCCTCGCTGGGCAGCCAGAAGGTCAGCGGCGACTTCACCCGCTACGAGCTGCGTTCGCCCATCGACGGCGTCGTCGTCGAGAAGCACATCGCGCTGGGCGAGGCGGTCAAGGACGACGCCACGGTTTTCGTGATTGCGGATCTGTCCACAGTGTGGGCCGAGATGACGGTCTACGCCAAGGATCTGAACGCCGTGAAGGTCGGCCAGAAAGCCACCGTCAAGGCCGCCGCCTTCGATTCCACGAGCAGTGGCACGGTGTTCTACGTCGGTTCCCTGGTGGGCGAGCAGACCCGCACCGCCAAGGCGCGCATCGTTCTGCCCAACCCGGAAGGCGTCTGGCGTCCGGGCCTGCCGGTCAATGTCGAACTCGTCGCCGGCGAGGTCGAGGTGCCGGTGGCGGTATCGCAGGAAGCGATCCAGACGGTGCGCGACTGGACCGTCGTCTTCGGTCGCTACGGCGACCAGTTCGAGGCGCGGCCGGTGGAACTTGGGCGCAGCGACGGCAAGTTCGTCGAGGTGGTCGGCGGCTTGAATGCCGGCGAGCAGTATGCCGCGAAGAACAGCTTCCTCATCAAGGCCGAGCTGGGCAAGGCCGGCGCCAGCCACGACCATTAGGAGACCGTCATGAAACAGATCATCGCCATCGTTCAGCCGCGCCGGCTGGAAGCTATCGAAGAGGCCCTGCACGCCCTGGAGCACCTGCCCGGATTCACCATCTTTCCGGCGCACGGCCATCCGCGCGGGCGCGGGCCACTCCACGCCTATGCCGCCACCGAGTGGAATCCGGACGCCCACGACCGCCTGGTGCTGCTGATGTTCTGCCCGGACGATCTGGCAGCAAGCGTCGTTGACGCCGTCCGCGCCGCCGCCCATACCGGTCATCCCGGCGATGGCCTGATCGCGGTCGTCCCGATGGACGACATCGTCCGCATCCGCAGCGGCGAGCGCGGCGACGCGGCGCTTTAGGAGAGACGACATGTTCGAGAAAATCATCCGCTTCGCCATCGATCAGCGCTGGCTGGTGCTACTCATGGTGCTGGGCATGGCCGCGGTCGGCGTGTACAGCTATCAGAAGCTGCCGATCGACGCCGTGCCCGACATCACCAACGTCCAGGTGCAGATCAATACCGCCGCCCCCGGCTACTCGCCGCTGGAAGCCGAGCAGCGCGTCACCTTCCCGATCGAGACCGTCATGGCCGGGCTGCCCGGCTTGCAGCAGACCCGCTCGCTGTCGCGCTACGGCCTGTCGCAGGTGACGGTGATCTTCGAGGACGGCACCGACATCTACTTCGCGCGGCAACTGGTGAATGAACGCATCCAGCAGGCCAGGGAGAAACTGCCACCGGGCGTGGATCCGGCCATGGGGCCGATTTCCACCGGCCTGGGCGAAATCTACATGTGGACCGTGGAGGCCGAGGAAGGCGCGCTCAAGCCCGACGGCACAGCCTATACGCCGATGGATCTGCGCGAGATACAGGACTGGATCGTCAAGCCGCAATTGCGCAACGTGCCGGGCGTGACCGAAATCAACACCATCGGCGGCTATGCCAAGGAGTTTCAGGTCGCGCCCTGGCCCGACCGTCTGGTCGCCCACGACCTGGCGCTGTCCGATCTGGTCGCGGCGCTGGAGCGCAACAACGCCAACGTCGGCGCGGGCTACATCGAGCGGCGCGGCGAGCAGTATCTGATCCGCGCGCCGGGCCAGGTCGCGAGTCTGGAAGACATCGGCAACATCGTCATCGGCGCGCCCGAGGGCGTGCCGGTGCGCATCCGCGACGTGGCCGAGGTGGCGCTGGGCCGCGAGCTGCGCACCGGCGCCGCGACCGAGAACGGCCGCGAAGTGGTGCTGGGCACGGTGTTCATGCTGATCGGCGAGAACAGCCGCACGGTGTCCCGCGCGGTGGATGCGAAGATGCAGGAAATCAACCGCACGCTGCCGCCCGGCGTGGTCGCCAATCCGGTCTACGACCGCACCGTGCTGGTGGACAAGGCGATCAATACGGTCAAGAAAAACCTGATCGAAGGCGCGGCGCTGGTGATCGCGGTTCTGTTCCTGTTCCTCGGCAATATCCGCGCCGCGCTCATCACCGCGCTGGTGATTCCGCTGTCGATGCTGTTCACCTTCACCGGCATGGTGGGCAACAAGGTCAGCGCCAACCTGATGAGCCTGGGCGCGCTGGATTTCGGCATCATCATCGACGGCGCGGTCGTGATCGTGGAGAACTGCGTGCGGCGGCTCGCGCATGCCCAGGCCAGGGCGGGCAGGCCGCTGACGCGCAACGAACGCTTCCATGAGGTGTTCGCCGCATCGAGAGAGGCGCGCCGGCCGCTGCTGTATGGCCAGCTCATCATCATGGTGGTGTACCTGCCGATCTTCGCCCTCACCGGGGTGGAGGGCAAGATGTTCCATCCCATGGCCTTCACCGTGGTGGCGGCATTGCTGGGCGCCATGATCCTGTCGGTGACCTTCATCCCCGCCGCCGTGGCGCTGTTGATCGGCAACAAGGTGGACGAGAAGGAGAACCGCCTGATGAGTGGGGCCAAGCGCGTCTATGGCCCGCTGTTCGACCGGGTGATGGCCAACCAGCCGGTGGTGCTGACCGGCGCGGCCGTGGCGGTGGCGCTCTCCCTGCTGCTCGCCACCCGCATGGGCAGTGAGTTCGTGCCCAGCCTCAACGAGGGCGACATCGCGCTGCATGCCCTGCGCATCCCGGGCACCAGCCTCACCCAGGCGATCGGCATGCAGGCCGAACTGGAGCGGACCATCAAGGCGTTTCCCGAGGTCGACAGGATCTTCGCCAAGATCGGCACGGCGGAGATCGCCACCGACCCCATGCCGCCCAACGTCGCCGACAACTTCGTCATGTTGAAGCCGCAATCCGAATGGCCCGATCCGACGCGCAGCAAGGCCGATCTCGTCCGCGCCATGCAGGAGGCGGTCGGCAAGGTGCCGGGCAACAACTACGAGTTCACCCAGCCGATCCAGATGCGCTTCAACGAGCTGCTCTCCGGCGTACGCAGCGATGTGGCGGTGAAGGTCTTCGGCGACGACATGGAGGTGATGAACGCCACCGCCGGCGAGATCGCGGAGGTGCTGGAAAAGATCCCGGGCGCGGCCGACGTCAAGGTCGAACAGACCACGGGCCTGCCGATGCTGACGCTCGGCATCGATCGGGCGAAGATCGCCCGCCTCGGGCTCAATGTCAGCGACGTGCAGGACGCCCTGGCCATCGCCGTGGGCGGGCGCGAAGCCGGCCAGCTGTTCCAGGGCGACCGGCGCTTCGACATCATCGTGCGTCTGCCGGAATCCTTGCGCGGCGATCTGGAAGCGATCAAACAGATACCGATCCGGCTGCCCGCCGCAGGCGCGGGCGGCAACGCGCCCTACGTGCGGCTCGGCGATGTGGCCAGCCTCGAAATCGCGCCCGGCCCCAACCAGATCAGCCGCGAGAACGGCAAACGGCGGGTGGTGGTGACCTCCAACGTGCGCGGGCGCGACATCGGCTCCTTCGTCGCCGAGGCGCAGGCGCGGCTCGATGCGCAGGTCAAGGTGCCCAGCGGCTACTGGATCACCTGGGGCGGCACTTTCGAGCAGTTGCAGTCGGCGGCCAAGCGCCTGCAGATCGTGGTGCCGGTGGCGCTGCTCTTGATCTTCCTGCTGCTGTTCGCCATGTTCAACAACGTCAAGGACGGGCTCTTGGTATTCACCGGCGTGCCCTTCGCGCTGACCGGCGGCATCCTCGCGCTGTGGCTGCGCGACATCCCGCTGTCCATTTCGGCGGGGGTCGGCTTCATCGCCCTGTCGGGCGTGGCGGTGCTGAACGGCCTGGTGATGATCGCCTTCATCCGCGGGCTGCGCGAGGAGGGCAAGCCGCTCCTTGAGGCGATCCGCGAAGGGGCGATGACGCGGTTGCGCCCGGTGCTGATGACCGCCCTGGTGGCCTCCCTCGGGTTCATCCCAATGGCGATCGCCACCGGAACGGGAGCTGAGGTACAGCGCCCGCTCGCCACCGTGGTCATCGGCGGCATCCTGTCCTCGACAGTGCTCACCCTGCTGGTGCTGCCGATGCTGTATCGGCTGGCCCATCGGAAGGATGAGGAGGAGGAAGGTGCAACCGAGCGCGGCGTTAGCGTACAGGCTCAACCGTCTTGAGTGCAACGCCCCCGGCCAGGCTGGGGGCAATCTGTGTGCAGTGGAATGTAAAGGAGCACATCATGGGATTCCTTGAACGGATGCTGGGCAATTTGATGGGCGGCCGGTTCGGCGGCCACCACGGGGACTATCGAGGTGGTCATCACGGCGGATACGGTGGTTATCCGGGGTATCCGCAAAATCCTGGCCAAGGGGGCGGAAATCAGGGCAATCCTTTCCCCAAGTGCGGCACGCTCAACGCGGCAGAAGCGCGCTTCTGCCAGAAATGCGGAACCGCGTTGGCCGACGCCAAGTGTTCTGGCTGCGGCGCGGAACTGGCGGCGGGCGCCAGGTTCTGCGGCCAGTGCGGCAAGCCCAGACAGTGACGCCGTCTCACGTTGTTGCGATCAGTTGATTTCCGAAAGGAGGCATCATGGCCGAGAAATGCACCTTGGACCTGTCGCTGACCCTGCCCGGCATCCCCGACGAACGGGATACCTGCGTGGAGCGGCTCACCGAGCTGTTGCAGGCCGAAGGGCTGGAAAAGGCGCATCTCGTCAGCGAGGACGGCGGCGCCCGCCTGTGCCTGCACTATGACCCGCAGCGCTTCAGCATGAGCCGGGTGCGCGAGCTGGCGCAGGCGGCAGGCGCAAAGATCGCCCACCGCTTTCATCACGAAAACCTGCGCATCGACGGCATGGACTGCGCCACCTGCGCCACGGTGATCGAGCACGCCCTGCAACGCACCGACGGCGTGCTGGAGGCCTCGGTGAGCTATGCCGCTGAGCGCCTGCGGCTGGAGTTCGACAGCGAGACGATCACGCGTGACGCCATCGTCCGGCGCATCGCGGCGCTGGGTTATGGCGTGCTGGAAGAAGGACACGCGGCCGGCTGGTTCGCCGAGCACCGCGAGCTGATCCTGAGCGGCGTGTCCGGCCTGCTGTTGCTCGTCGGCTGGCTCGCGGCCCTAGCGGGGGCGCCGGGGGCGCTGTCACTCGGCCTGCTGCTCGGTGCCTACGCGGCCGGTGGCTTCTACACCTTGCGCGACGCCTGGCAGAGCGTGAAGAGCCGCCGCTTCGACATCGACACCCTGATGATCGTCGCGGCGGCGGGCGCCGGCGCCCTAGGTGCCTGGGAAGAAGGCGCGCTGCTGCTGTTCCTGTTCAGCCTGGGCCATGCGCTGGAGCACCTGGCCATGGACCGCGCGCGCCGAGCCATCGAGGCGCTGGCGGAACTCGCACCCAAGACCGCCTTGGTGCAGCGCGACGGCGCGGAGATCGAAGTGCGGGTGGAGGAGCTGCTGCGCGGCGACCGGGTGATCGTCAAGCCCGGCAGCCGCATCCCCGCCGATGGAAGGGTGGTCTCGGGCGAGTCGGCGGTGGATCAGGCCCCGCTCACCGGCGAATCGATGCCGGTGGACAAACGGCTGGATGATCCGGTATTCGCCGGCACGGTCAACGGCGAGGGCGCGCTGACCATCGAAGTGACCAAGCTCGCACGCGAGAGCACGCTCGCGCGTATGGTGGAGATGGTGGCCGAGGCGCAGACGCAGAAGTCCCCCACCCAGCGCTTCACCGACCGCTTCGAGCGCATCTTCGTGCCGGGGGTGTTGATCGGCGCGGGCCTGCTCATCGTGCTGCCGCCGCTGTTTGGCTTTCCCTTCGCCGAATCCTTCTACCGCGCCATGGCGGTGCTGGTGGCGGCCTCGCCCTGCGCGCTCGCCATCGCCACCCCGTCGGCGGTGCTGTCGGGCATCGCCCGCGCCGCGCGCGGCGGCGTGCTGATCAAGGGCGGCGCCCATCTGGAAAACCTCGGCACGCTCACCGCCATCGCCTTCGACAAGACCGGCACCTTGACCGTGGGCAAGCCGCGGGTGACCGATGTCGTCGCCATCGAAGGCAGCGAGGATGCGCTGCTCCAACTCGCCGCCGCCGTGGAAAGCCGCAGCGCCCATCCGCTGGCGCAGGCGGTGGTGACGGAGGCGCAGCGGCGCGGCTTGACATGGAGTGAGGCCGAATCGGTCGAAGCCGTGACCGGCCAGGGTCTGCGCGCCGAGATCGACGGGCGCAAGGTCGCTATCGGCAACGCCCGCCTGTTTGAAAGTGAAGCCATGCCCGATGCGCTGCGGCAGCACGCGACTCGCCTGCAAACGGAGGGCAAGACCACCATGCTGGTCCAGGCGGACGGCCACTTCCTCGGTGTCCTCGCCTTGGCCGACACGCCGCGCGCCGGCGTGCGCGAGGTGCTGGCGAGTCTGCATCAACTCGGCATCCGCCAGACCATCATGCTCACCGGCGACAACGAGCAGGTGGGCCGCGTCATCGGCAAGGAGATCGGTCTGGACGAAGTCCGCGCCGGTCTTCTGCCCCAGGACAAGGTCGCGGCGATGGAAGAGCTGGCGCGACGCCACGGCCGGGCGGCGATGGTCGGCGACGGCGTCAACGACGCCCCTGCCATGGCACGTGCCACCGTCGGCATCGCCATGGGCGGCGCCGGCACCGACGTGGCGCTGGAGACCGCCGATGTCGCACTGATGGCAGACGACCTCGCCAAGCTGCCCTTCGCAGTCGCCTTGAGTCGCGCGGCGAGGCGCATCATCCGGCAGAATCTGTTCGTCTCCCTGGGCGTGGTGGCGCTGCTCATCCCCGCAACCTTGTTCGGCTGGGCGGGGATCGGCGTGGCGGTGGCGATCCACGAGGGCTCGACGCTGGTGGTGGTGATCAATGCCTTGCGCTTGCTGGCCTATGGCACATCGGCCGAAGCCGCTCGTTCCGCGTCCATGAAGGGATGATCCGATGACCCGATCGGTGCCGCTGCCCCCGGGCATTGGTCAGGCGCTGCTGGCCGCCCTGCTGTTCGGGGCGAGCACGCCGCTGGCCAAGGCACTGACGGGCACGGCCTCGCCACTCGTGCTGGCCGGCCTGCTGTATCTCGGCAGCGGCTTGGGGCTGCTCGGCTGGCGGGCACTGCGGCGTGCCAGAGCCGAGGCGCCCATCGCCCGCACCGACTGGCCGTGGCTGGCAGGCGCCGTGATCGCGGGCGGTGTGTTCGGTCCGGCGCTCTTGCTGTGGGGGCTCGCCAGCGTGCCGGGCGCGAGCGCCGCGCTGCTGCTCAACCTCGAGGGTGTCTTCACCGCTCTGATCGCCTGGTGCGTGTTCCGCGAGAACGTCGATGCGCGCATCGCGATCGGCATGGCGCTCATCGTCGCGGCCGGCGCGCTGCTCTCCTGGCAGGGCGCCGCGAGCCTTGCGTCGCCGGTGGGCGCGCTGGCGGTGATCGGCGCCTGCCTGTGCTGGGGCATCGACAACAACCTCACGCGCAAGGTCGCGGGCGGCGATGCGCTCACCATTGCGGCGCTGAAGGGATTGGTCGCGGGTGGCACCAATCTGGCGCTGGGTGTGGCGTTTGCGGGGAATTGGCCGCCGCCGGCCCAGATTGCCGGGGCGCTGGTGCTGGGGCTCGTCGGCTACGGCGTGAGTCTGGTCCTGTTCGTGCGCGCGCTCGCCCAGCTCGGCGCGGCGCGCACCGGCGCCTACTTCTCGGCGGCGCCGTTCGCGGGTGTGCTCGTCGCCATGACGTTGCTCGGCGAGCGGCCTGGCCCGGTATTCTGGGTCGCCGCCGCGCTCATGGCGCTGGGCGTGTGGCTGCACCTCACCGAGCGACACAGCCACCCGCACACCCACGAGCCGCTGCGCCATGCCCATCGCCATGTGCATGACGCGCACCACGAGCATGCGCACGACATCGCCTGGGACGGCCGTGAGCCGCACAGCCACGAGCACGTCCACCCGCCGATCACGCACCGCCACCCGCACTATCCGGATCTGCATCACCGGCACGGACACGGCGCAGAGCGCTGAAACGTGGCGTTCACCGCCCTGCCCGGTCATCGCACCGCCGAGCGCTGTCCGATGATCCGGTTTGCGGTCGAGACAGAAAGCGCCACGGAGCAAAGCTCCGAATCGACGTCGGCTTTGCCACCAGCTTCGGAGAGAGGACCGAACACCGCTCGCATGCTCTTTTGAGCGGCCTCGCAATGAAAAAACCCCGAGACGCTGCCCCGGGGTCAGTGCATCAGCGATGCGGTTTACTCGAAGCGGATGCTGACCGGCACCTGCAGACCGATGAGGGTGCTGGCCGTGGTCGCGATGAAGTTGTTGCGGGCGTCGGCCACGGCCTGGCGACCAGCGCGGGCAGCGTCACGGTTCGGCTGCGTGGCGATGTAGGTCTGGTTCAGTTCGCCGTAGGCCTGCGGCACGCCGGTATCCAGCGCCAGATCGCGCGGGGTGGGCAGGGTGACCAGGTCGCGGCTGCCGATGATGGGCAGCTCGATGCCGATGACGAAACCCTGGCCGCGAACTTCCGCCAACTGGCGATCGTTCATTTCGGCGGCAGAAACGGCGCTGCCCATGCAGAACAGCGTGGCGCTCGCAAGAATCGCTTTGACGTTCATCTCTGAGACTCCCTGAAACGGTTTCAAGATTGTGTATCGGATCGTGACATCTCTGTCATCGAGCCGCGGACAGTCTCGTGTCTCTGTCTGACGACACCGTGACATCGCGGCGGCACTTCTGTTTCGCAAATATGCGCGTCCCACTTCGGTGCTCGATCCGTTTGCGATTTCCTCCATGCCAGCGATGCGTTATCGCGGTAAAACGCTAATGAGATCAGTCGTTTGATGGGCCCCTCATCGCGCGCTCCGCTTCGATTGCGCAGTTGGGGGTTTTGGGTGTGCATGTCTGTGTGCATCGCAACCGGCGAACTTTTCCGAATCGGTCCGGTCACAGCAGGCACAGAAGCAAGTTTGGAACGGCAGAGAATCGTCGGAACGATTCTTGTTGAAGCAATGAAGATGATCGTGGCCCGATCAAATTTTCATGGGCCATATCGATTCTCATAAGAGAAGGAGAAACTCATGCTGGGCTATGCATTGTGGTTCCTTGTAATAGCGATCGTGGCTGGTGCCTTGGGTTTCAGCGGCATTGCCGGAACGGCGAGCTGGATCGCTCAGGTGTTGTTCATTCTGTTTCTTGTTTTGTTCGTTATTTCTTTTTTCACCCGTCGAAAAGTCGTTTGAATAAATCGCTGGAGGATAACAAATGAAGAGCGTCAAGAAGGGTCATCGTTATTATCGGGGCGTGGTCGTAGCAACCGGATTTCTCGCCGTCGCCGCAATCAATCCGCTGCACACGGCGGTGGCGGCGGAACGCAGCGCGACACAGCGCGTGGACGACGCCGCCATAACGGCGCAGGTCAAGACCAGACTGCTCTCGGACGAAGTCACGCGCAGCATCAACATCAATGTGGACACCGAGGCCGGCGTGGTGACCTTGCGTGGCACGGCGCCGACCGCCGAGGCGAAAGCCAAGGCTGAGCAGGTGGCCAAGTCCGTCGAGGGCGTGCAGGTCGTGGCCAATTCGCTGATCGTCGGCGACTCGTCCATGAATCCGCAGACCGCTACTGCGAAGGCGAAAGAAGTCGCTGAAGAAGGTGAGCATGCGGCCGGCGATGCCTGGGTAACGACCAAGGTGAAGGCGCAGCTGCTGGCCGATTCCGACATCAAGGGCTTGGACATCAATGTATCGACCAAGGACGGCGTGGTCACGCTGGCTGGCCTGGTGCCCTCCAAAATGGTCCGCGACAAGGCAATCGCCATCGCCAAAGGCGTGAAGGGCGTCAAGAGCGTCAGTTCTGAGGCGTTGAAGGCCAAATAACGCAGCCCATCAAGACGACACGGGCTAATGCCGAGAGAGAGGAAGCACTCATGAACGAAGATCGGATTCAAGGCAAGTGGAAGCAGCTCAAGGGCCAGCTCAAAGCCAAGTGGGGCGAACTCACCGATGACGACCTGAGCTATGCCGAAGGCAACCGGGATTACCTGCTGGGCAAAATCCAGGAACGCTACGGGCTTGCCAAGGATCGTGCCGAGGAACAGCTGAAGGCCTTCGAAAAAGACCTTCACTGATCAGCGCCGCGTTCGTAACGGAACGCGCGCGTACAGCCCCCGCCCCCGGCGGGGGTTTTCATTTGCCTCACCGCGCTCGATGGTCGGGCAACCACCAGCCGTCGATGCGCTCGCCGGCCATGTGCCGGCCCCAACTCCCTTCCACGAACGCGCTGAATTCGGCCCGAAATCGCTCCGGCGCGAAGCGAACTGCGTTGTGGCGGCAGGCGGCGGGCGCCAGCTCGTCGCGCACCCGCTCGAAGCGCTCGATCGCGGCCACGATGGCGGCAATCGATTGTTCGGCGAAGAACAGCCCCGTCGGCGCTGCTCGCGTTCCCTCCAGCGCTGCGGGCTCATCCAGACCGACGATGGTTTCACGCGCGCCGCCCCGGCCGAAGGCGATGACGGGCGTGCCGCAAGCCTGCGCCTCCACCGGCGCGATGCCGAAGTCTTCCTCGGCGGCGAAGACGAAGGCCCGGGCGCGCTGCAGATGATCGCGCAACACCTCGAAGGGCTGATGGCCCAGCAATTCCACATTGGGCGCGGCGACCGCCTTGCACCGCGCCAGATCCGGCCCGTCGCCGATCACGACCAGGCGCCGGTTCGGCATCGCCGCGAAGGCCTCCACGATGAGCGGAATCTGCTTGTAAGGCACCATGCGCGCGACGGTGAGGTAGAAATCCTCCTTGTGCTCGCGCAGTGTGAAGGCGGCGACGTCCACCGGCGGATAGATCACCCTGGACGCGCGACCGTGGACTTTGCGGATGCGCCGGGCGATGAACTCGGAGATGGCGATGTAGGCATCCACGCCGTTTGCCGTGCGGCTCTCCCACAGACGCATGTAATGCAGGATCGCTCGCGCCAGCACGCTCTTGATGCCGCGTTCGAGGCCCGCTTCGCGCAGGTATTGATGCTGCAGGTCCCAGGCGTAGCGGATGGGCGAATAGCACATGCACAGGTGCAGTTGGTCGGGACCGGTCAGCACGCCACCCGCCACGGCGTAGCTGCTCGAGAGCACGAGTTCGTAGGGCGAGAGGTCGAGCTGCTCGATCGCCAGCGGCATCAGCGGCAGATAGGCGCGGTGGTGCGTGCGCGCGCCGGGCAACCGCTGAATGAAGGAGGTGGCGACCGGCTTGTGGCGGATGCAGCCGCGCTCGCCGGGCGGCAGAAAGTCGATCAGGCTGAACAGCTCGGCCTGCGGATAACAGTCCAGCATCTGCTCCAGCACGCGCTCGGCGCCGCCATAGACGTACAGCCAGTCGTGCACCAGCGCGGTTTTGGCGGGCAGGGCGGTGGGCAAGTCCGTCATCATCGGGCGTACGGGTTCATCCGTTGAGGCGTGCCACAGCGCTTGGCATGGCGCGAGGCTGTGCATCCTGCGCCAGCGTGAGCATCTTCGCCGCCGCATCGCGCCAGAGGAAGCGCTGGACCTGGCGCGTCCCCGCCGCGATCAGGCGTTCCCGCAGGGCGTCGTCCTCCAGGATCTGCTGCAGCTTGCGCGCGATGTCGTCCACATCCTCGGCATCGCAATACAGTGCCGCGTCGCCCGCGACCTCGGGCAGCGAGGCGGCGTAGGAGCACAGCACCGGGCAGCCGAACGTCATTGCCTCCAGCGGCGGCAGGCCGAAGCCCTCGTAGAGCGAAGGGAACACGAAGGCGCGCGCGTGGCGATACAGTGCCGCAAGCTCGGCATCGGCGAGATAACCGGTGCGCACCAGGCCATCCGCAACCGTGGGCGCGGTTTGCGCGAACACGCGCGCATGGCCGGCGCCGGCCAGCACCAGCCGCACGCCGCGCGGCGCGAGGCGGCTGTAGGCGGTCACCAGCCGGGCGGTATTCTTGTTCGGGTTGTCGCTGGCCACGGTGAGGATGAACGGCGCATCGCGCAGATCGAGCCGTTCCAGGATCGTCTCGTCGGGCGCCACGCTGCGCCAATGATCGGCGCCGCAGGCGATGATGCGCAGGCGCGCGGCGGGAATCCCGGCCAGCAGGCGCAGCTCCATGGCGGAAAATGCCGAGACGGTCGCCACGCGCAGCATGGAGCGACGCGCGGCCAGCGCAAACAAGGCGCGGTAATAGGCGCGGAAGGCCGGCGTGTAGCCCTCCGGGGCGGATAAAACGGATGCGTCGTGCAGCACGACCACCTGATGGCGCGCGAGGACGGGGAATGTGTTGCACCAGTTGAGCAGCACGCCGCGCGCATGGCGCGGCAGCTCCAGTTGCTCCCACAGATGCCCGCGCAGCCGGCCGACGCGGCGGATGGCGATGGAGCGCAGCACGGGCAGCGATGCCGGCGCATCAGGAGGCACCAGCAATTGTGCTGTGACGGCATCGGCCGATGCGGACGATTCGCGCGTGCTGAGCAGGTCATCCAGCGCCAGCAGCATCTCGCGCGCATAGCGCTGCACGCCCGTGGTGCGTTGAGTTACAAATCGACCATTAATCGCTAGCATGAAGGCGGTTTTGTGAAAATAAAATTCGCGGTACAAGGAACCATTTTCTGAAGAAAAGGAATCTTGCTCAAGAAGTAATAATATATCGTTTCCAAAGGCCCTCTATGAATTAGTGAAGGGTAGTAATCTATTCGAAGATCAAGGTTTTCCAACTTGGACAGCTTGTGAAGCTCGGAGACAATTAGCACATCTTCTGGGACTTCTGGTCTTTTTCTATTAACCCTTTTATGCGCCAAAGAATAAAGATATATAGGTGATGTAGGCTCATAAAAGTAAATAGCTTTCCCGCCAGGCTTCAATATTCTCGAGATCTCCCTGACGGTTCTTCTATGAGCGAGAAAGTGATGTGCCGAAGCAAAACAAAAAATCAGGTCAACGGAAGCATCATCCTCTTCTGTTTCATAGCTTTTGCATGCATATGAACGGTTCACCCTGATGCCAAATATCGCTTCCCACTTTGAAATCGAGGCAACGGCAAAGCCGCTCAAGTCCGTGGCGGTAACATCCGCTTCAGGAAACATTTTCTTGTAGATACATGAAGCCCATCCCTGCCCGCAGCCCAATTCAACGACCCGACCAGCCGGGGACACTTCCGCGTGGTACATCTTCATACAGTCCAGAAAAATTGCCGCCTCTGTCATTTTATTAACGACAGTTACCACGGAGTCAGAGTTAGGAGACTCATCAATGGAATCGCGCCAATATGCGATTTCTATGCGCTGCTTCTCTTCGATGGCGTCACGCATGCGTCATCCCGCTCCGATGATAGTCATTCGATGCAAGCTGTTCATGATCGACGTCCAAGAAACTCATTGATCAGGCCGCACCGGCCGCGCACTTGAGACCGTGGCCGTGCGACAGGTCGGCCAGCATCCAGGACAGCGTTTCCTCCAGCGTGTAATCCGGCAGGGCGCCCAGCGTCGCATGAAGCTTGGCCGGGTCGCCGATCAGGCACTTGGCATCGATGGCCCGCACCAGGCCGTGATCGACGTCGACCGCGATCGGACTGCCGGAAAGCGATCGCAACAGCTCGACCACGTCGGCCACCCGATGCCCCCGCCCGGAGCAGATGTTCACGGTCTCCCCCGCCGGACAGCGTTCCAGGAGGCCGAGATAGGCCTGCGCCACGCGGCGCACGTCGTTGAATTCGCGCACCACATCGGTGTTGCCGAGCCGGATGCGCGCCTCCCGACGCTGAAAATGGCCGACGATCTTGGGCACCAGGAAGTTCTCGTTCTGGCCGACGCCGGTGTAGTTGAACGGCCGCGTGAGCACGATCGGCAGTTCGTCCAGCCGCGTCCGCGCCATGTGTTCCATCGCCAGTTTGCTGATCGCGTAGTGATTGACCGGGGCGGGCGTCGCGGTTTCGCT
>PKCW01000087.1 GCA_002862965.1 Pseudomonadota bacterium | reverse complement strand
GCATTGAACTGGTTTCAATCCGCTCCCGGCTTTTTGGCCGAGAGATACTCCGCTTCGGCAACCATTGGCCACCCAAGCGAATTCTTTGCGCTCTGCGCGAATCCCGCGAAAAAAAGCTGCAACTCGTTTATACGCGATCGCGCAGCACATAAATTCTCTGTATCTTCAATAAGAAACGTGTCGCGCGAACCGTGCCGGGAATTTCCCTTCACTTGGGGTTCGCGAAGGTCCATCAGATCACCAATGGCCCCTCGAAGTCCACCGCCCGGAACACGCCGTACTGCTTCACGCGCAGGTGGGCGGATTCGGTGATCCGGTAGAAGCGCAGGTTGTCTGCGGTCTCGTCGATCTCGGCGAGCAGTGCACGTTCGAGCCGTTCAAGTTGCATCTCGTCGACCTGACACTCGAACACCGACTTCTGCACGCGCTGGCCCATGCCCTCGCACACCTTGGCGACGCGGCGCAAGCGTCGGCGGCCGGCGGCGGTTTCGGTGGAGACATCGTAGGTGACGACGACCAGCATGGCGCGCTATTTGGGCAGGTACGGCAGGTAGCCGTCCATCTCGCCGCGCACGGTGCGCGCCATCAGCCGCGCCTGCACGAAGGGCACGATGCCGATGGGCACCTTGATGCCGAGCAGCGGGTGGGTGATCTCCTCCTGCTTGCGCTCTTGCCAGGCGGTGACGACGGCGCGTCGGCCGCTGTCGTTGAGCATCACTGCGCCGCCTTCGCGTTCGTCGAAGTCGCGCGGGCCGAGCTGGCTGCGGTTGATCAGCGTCAGCGCCAAGCGGTCGGCCAGCACGGCGCGGAACTCCTCCTGCAGGTCGAGCGCCAGCGCGGCGCGGCCGGGACGCACGGCGTGCAGATAGCCGAGCTGCGGATCAAGGCCGACGGTTTCGAGCGCCGAGCGGCAGTCGTTCATCAGCATGGAGTAGAGGAACGACAGCAGCGCGTTGAAGCGGTCGAGCGGCGGCCGGCGGGTGCGGCCGTTGAGCGCGAAATGCTCGCGCGCCTGCGGTTTGACGACGAGGTTGAGCGCCGCGAAGTAGCCGCGCGCGGCTTCGCCTTCGACTCCGCGCAGGGTGTCGAGATCCTGCGCCTGCGCCAGGGCGCGCAGCGAGGCGGCGAGGTTGTCCGCCGCACGGGTGAGCCGGGCCGGTTCATCGGCATCGGCGGCCTCGCGCGCCGCGCGCAGCAGCAAACCGCGGCTGTTCCGGAGCTTGCCGGCGATCACGGCGCGGGCGAATTCCAGCGCGAACGCGCCGTCTGCCGCGCTGCGGTGGTGCGCCTGGCGCAGCAGGATATTGCCGGACACCGGTCCTTCGAGCCGCGCCTTGAAGCGGCCGCTGCCGTCGAGCAGCACCACGGATTTGCCCTCGTCGGCCAGGCGGTGCATGAGCGCCGGCGACACCAGCACGTTGCCGAAGCAGACCAGGCTGCCCAGGTGGTGCAGCGGCACCTGCAGGCGCTTTTCGCGCTCGACATCGATGCGCAGGGTGTTGTTCTCCAGGTGCGCGTAGGCGTTGGGCGTCATCACGTAGAGCGTGTTCTGCAAGGTGTACATGCGTGGCTAGCCTTGGTCGGTGGCGCTGAACAGCGCGGTGCGCAGTTCGGTCTGGGCATCCCGGGCGGCCAGCGCCGCCGGCTGGCAGATCTCGATCAGCGAGCATTCGCGGCAGCGCGCATCGTTCACCGGCGGCGGCAGCCGCCCGCTGGCGAGCATGGCGCGGATCGCCGCGGCGGTCTCGACCACCAGCGCGCGCAGCGCCGGGGTGATCTCCACCTCGCGCCGGCGCCGACTGGAGGCGTGGTAGATGGCGCCGCGCGTCACCGACCGGCCGAGCATCTCTTCGAGACACAGCGCCTGGGCGGCGAGCTGTAGATCGTCATTGAGCCATTTCCTGCGGGCGCCGTGCTTGTATTCCACCGGATAGACGGTGCCATCCGGCCAGAACTCGACCACGTCACACTTGCCAATCAACCCGATCCGGTCGGACCAGACCGGCAGTGCGTACTCCACCCGCGCACCCGACTGCTTGGTTTGGTAGGCGACCCGATCCACCCGCGCGTGCTCGGCGTTGCCACGGGCAGTATGGATGTTGTCCGTGAACTCGCCTTCCATATGGATCAGCCCGCAGCGCCGGGGGCAATAGGCATAGTGGTTGAGGGCGGAAAGCGCGATGGGGTCTGTGTCGGTCATGGCAGCGCTGCTAAGATAACCCTGTATTCACACCGTAGCGGAGGTCTTTCATGGCCACCACCTTGAAAGAAATCGAAGCCCAGGCCATGGCGCTGTCCGCCCGGGAACGCGGCGAACTGGCGCACCGGCTGATCGCCAGCCTGGATGGCGAACCGGAAGGAACGCCCGAGGAAATCGCCGCGGCATGGGATGAGGAAATCGCCCGCCGCGTGGCGGACATGGATGCGGGCCGAACCCAATGGATTCCCGCCGAGCAAGTTTTCGCGGAAATCGATGCGCTGATTGCCGCACACCGTAAGTGAAGCCGAGATTCGAGCCGGCGGCCCGCAAGGAGTTTGCCGAGGCTGCGCGCTGGTATGCCGTGGAGGCTGGCCCGGCTTACGCCACGGACTTCAGAAACGAGGTCCACCGCACCTTGTCCCTGCTGAGCGAGCATCCGGCGATGGGAACGCCCGCCGGCAACAAGACCCGCCGGATGGTGGTTCACCGGTATCCCTATTCCATCGTCTACCGCGTCCATGCCGGCCGGCTGCACGTTTTGGCATTGGCCCATCACAGCCGCCGGCCCGGTTACTGGGCCGGGCGACGGTAGAAGACGCTCAATCAACGACATACATCGATCAGCTCGACGCCATTGGGTAGACGGTCGCGATGCACAGCAACGCGATAATCCGCAAAGCTGCGCGGAGAGCCCGCCAGTCCGTCGCGGTGGCGGATCTCGATGATCGTGTTATCCAATGGACGCGCCGGCGTGGAGAAATCGAGCAGCCGCTGGGCGGGCGCACAGCCCAGCATGGCCTGACGCACACGTTGGGTGGCATCCGTGTCGGTGCCGACGTGCTTGAACACATAGAGCCCACGGCAGGACATCACGCCCTTCGAAGCGGAACGGTCGTGGTCCCACATGTTGCACAGTGCCTGCCAGAAATGCGTCAGATCCTCGTCGGAAAAGCCCGTGCCTTGGGCCAAATGTGCTGAGACAAAGCCCTTGCAGACATAAAGGCCGTAAGGGATCAGCGCCTTGCGGCCCATGGTACGCAATTCGTCTTCCGGCTGTCTGTCTTCCCAAGCGCGGAACTCGGCCGACCCGATGTTCGCTCCCTTGATTTCGTTGTCCGCCACCGCCATGCGTGTAATCGAGAGGTCCATGGGCAAGATGGGGTCAAGAGAGCGGGAAAAGGCGATCTGAATAGGGCCGCGAACTTGCCCAGCATTCGGACCTGTGGCCATGACCGCGCCAAACGCACGCACATCGAAAAACGTCTTAGACATCCAGTCTCGCGCCTGGCCTGCCTTGTCTTTTGTTGTCTTCCATTTCTTGGATTGAGAGTCAAAAGGAGGCATTCCGCCGGTGTTCTCATGCCCAAGTGCGATCTTAGTATTCAGATTAGTCGCATGCTCCACAAAAATTGCGTTTGGAGCAGCGTTATCAAATGCGGTCTGAATGTAGTTGCGTACCCGCCGCTTGAGGGCGACATCGGACACCAAGCCGTGCATGTCCTCGGGGTCTATGCGCGGGGCATTGCCCGCATCGGGATCGCCGTTGGGGTTGCCGTTCTCGCAGTCGAAGAGATACAGAAATTCATAGCGGTTCTGGATGGAGGTCATTTTCACACGTCCTGTTGATTGTTGATGTCGTTGTGCGCTTCGGATTTTTTGCCGGCGCGAAGCTGGGCCAGCTTTTGGTAATAACCCAGGGCGAACAGCCCTTGTCCTTCCAGGTCGAGGATGCGCGGAGCAGCGTCGCCCAGCCCACTCATGATTTCGGCGATGCGCTCCTCGTACCACCAGGCCAGCTTCGGTTCGAGTTTGGCGAGGTGATTGCGGGCATTGGCAGCCAGCCGGCCCAGCACGAGGCCTGGGGTCTGGCTGGCGGCGGCATAGAAACGCTGCACCACACCAGCGCCGACATCACCCAGTGCAGCGCGCTGGAGATTGGCGAGCAAGGCCAGCAGCCCACCACAGTGGTAGGCCGCGGCTGGGTGGTTGGGGTTGTAGGTTGCAGTCATGGTCGTGTCACCTCCGGGTTTGCGTCGAATGAAATAGGCCTTGATGAGGCCCATGCGGGCGTGGTTGAAAGCGGGTTGGTCCTTGTCCACCAGATCGGCGCGGAAGCGGGCGAGCGCCTGCGCCATCAGCGGTTGTGGAATCGGCAAGCCCTGGATCGCCACTTTCCATAACGTCGCGGCCGTGGGCGCCGGCAGGTCCTTGAGGTCACGCACCAGCGCACCGCAAACGGCCATGAACTTGGGTTCGCGCGCATTGCCGTTGCCATCGCGGGCGACGATCTGAAGGTCGGCAAACCAGGCCGTGATATGGCTGACCAGATCCTCGAATGGGCCTTCCATCCAGTCACGCACCATCACCCGGCCCGCAGCGCCGGAGAGAGTCAGTGCGTAGTAATGGTTGCCTGCCAAGTCAGGGCGCTCGCCTGCGCGAATCGAGTCCAGCAGTCTGCGTGCAGCGCCAAGGGCAGCGGCTTCGCTTTGCTCGTCGGTCTCCATGCCAACCAAAAAAGCGAGCGCATCATCGTCGGGTGGCAGGTTGTGTTTGTACCAATGGGCCACCAGGGTGTTCGCCAGCTTGCGGGTATGGTTGCGGATCAGATCATTGAGTCCATCCACGTATTGCTGGGCGGCTTCCGCGCTCATGGCCGCGTTGGCGGATTGGTCAAGTCCGTAGGAACCGAAGGCGGCCTTGTCGAAGCCCACCATCACGTCGCCCATCGCAAGGCCGCCGACACTTGAAAGCCCGGTAATTTTGGGATGCGTCCGTAGCGGCTTGGTAGGGAGACCGGTCAGCAGACACACCATCTCTTCCGCATTTTCCGGCTGGGTATTCTCGCCACGTTTTGTGGTTGTCGATTCCTTGCCCTGATCGCCATGCCGCCACGCTCGCCACCAGGCTTGCACCTCGGTATCCAGACGGGGGTCGCGGCCATCGATACGCCAGGTCAACCAGTCGGACGGTTTGGCCTTGTGGGCCGCCAGCGCATCGCGCACTTCGTCGCACCGATGGCCATCCTCCAGCGCGCCGGCCAGCGGGCTCAGCTGCGGGCAGTTTTGCGCTGCATCTCGCAGAAGCTGGGTGTAGAAGCGATGCCTGATTCGTGCGCTGGCGATTTTTTTATCTTCCTCGTTGGCCTTGAACAGCAAGGCAACGGTCTGGGCGGACTCCACCAGAAAATGTGATTTGCCGCCGGCATTCATGCCATGCATGTCGGGACAGCGAGGCAGGTCCGCGCCGCGCTTGCCGTCTCCGAGCGGCAGGACGTTGAGAAAGCGGCCGTCGGCGGCCAACTCGATGCTCCAGCGAACCTCGCGAGTTTTGAATCCGGGCTCCGAATCCGCCAGGTTTTTGTCGGCGTAGGCGATCAGTTCATGCAACATGGCCCGCCCTCCCCGGTTTTCTGACCGCATCACTGGCAAAAGCCGGCACGTCCAGAACGCCATGGCGGACATGGGCGTCGAACAGGCTGATGAAGGGCTTGTCCTTTTCGCTCACCACCTCTTTGCTCAGATCGAACACGTCATAGAGCATGAAACCCAGGTGCTGGTCGAAAGGCACTCGCGTGACGGGGTTGTTGTCCGGGTCTTCGATGTATTCGAAGAAGGCCGGGAATTCGCGGCACCCCAAATAGGGTTGCTGGAAGCACTTGCCGGCGCGGGCGCGGCGCTGGAACTGGCTGTTCATCTTGCCCCAGTCGGCGGTGGATGTCGTTTTTGGGATGATTTTTGCGGTCAGTCTGTAACGCACGTTCTTCAACGCCATGGTCTGGCGTTGGGTGCGGCCTGTCGTTTCGTCGTCGCCGTCGGCCCACAGCGGTTGGGGCTCGGCGCCAGCCAACCATTTGTTGAGGGTGGCAGTCCCTGGAATACGACCTTTCACTTCGTTCCGCCGCAGCGCAATGTAACGCGGCATCTCCAGCACTTCGATGCATGTGATCTGCCAGTGAAAATAAGGACGAATCACACTGTCACGTCCCTGTTGCTCCCGTTTGCCGTCCCAGTAGATGGCGTCGAAGATGCCGCGCGCCGCCGACGGGGTGATGACCGGGTAGGAGAAACGCTCCACCTTCATTTCCGGTCGGGTGAAACAGGCCAGATCGCCCCAGACCTCCAGCGTGTGTGTCGTCATGTCGCCTCCCTATGCAATGAACAGTTGCGGACCTTCGGGCGGTTTCAGCCCGAGGGTGTCATCGTAATAGTCGCCTTCGAGAATGAACCATTCGTCGGAAACACCGGCGTCCACCTTGCCTCGCCGCCGCAGCTTGGCAGGGATGGCCCAGGCAGGCGGGCCATCGCGGCGGCGGTACACGCCGACTGCCAAGCCTTGCGCACGGCGCATCCAGTCCGCCGTGATGCCGCTGTCCTCGGCTTCCGCGCGCAAGGCTCGAAATTCATCCCAGCGATCGGCCCAGGGAACCAGCACCTGGATGGCATCGGTGTCGATGATGCGATAGAGGCGGGAGACCTCGGCAAAATCGCGCGCAGCGATGGCCTGTTTCAGGTCTGCATTCTGGCTGGCCGGGTTGCTGAGGTCGTAGAGGTGGCGGTAATAGGTTTGGAAAACTGCCGGGTCGTTGATGTCGAGATCACCACGCGAGGCCAGCAATGTGCGCGTGACCTCGGTGGCCTGGTAATAGGCATGGGTGGGATAGCGGCGGCGCCAGTCACCCGCTTCCTCCGGCTCGAAGACGATCACCTCGCCCTGGCGTCCCTGTGCATTCATGCGGCCTTCCCGGTTGCAGCGTCCGGCTGCCTGGGCGATCGCTTCCAGTGGCGCCAGCGCCCGGTAGACGCGCGGGAAATCCACGTCGACGCCGGCTTCGACGCACTGCGTCGAAACCAATCGGCATGGCCGGCCGTCGGCCAAGGCTTTACGGACGCGGCCCAGTACGGCGCGCCGGTGCTCGGCGCACAGGTTGGTGGACAGGTGAAACACGCCCGGCGTGTCGCCCAGGGCATCCAGCAAGGCCAGTGCGTGGCGTTTGAGGTTGACCACGACGAGCGCCTGGTCGGTGTCCCTGATTTCGGCAGCCACATCGGCCCAGGTCCGCTTTTCTCCCGATGTGCGCCAGGTCACCTCGACACGCTTGAGCTTCCTGAACAGTTCCGGATGCTCGGGCACGATTTCGGCCGGTTGCCAGCCGGCGGCCGCGTGCGTGGTCACCGGTTCATGCAGGGTATCGAACGCCGGTTGGGTCGCGGTGGCGAAAACGATGCTGGAACGATAGCTCTCAGACAGGTGAGACAGCGCGGCCAACGTCGGCACTGCCAGATGCTGGGGCAGGCTCTGCGCCTCGTCGAACAGAATCACCGCCTCCATCAGATTGTGCAGCTTGCGGCAGCTCGATGGCCGATTGGAGAACAGCGATTCCAGCAATTGCACATTGGTGGTGAGCACGATGGGTGCATCCCAATTTTCAGCCAGCAGGCGGCGTTGGCGCTCCTGCGCCCCTTCGGCATCGCGCTTTTCGGATTCCTCGCCGAGGCCCGCCAGGCTGTGGTGTTCGAGAATGAAGTTCGCCGGAAATCCGGCAAACACGCGCCGGTATTCGCGCGCGGTCTGCTCGATCACGGTAAGGAAAGGCACCGCCAGCACGACGCGCTTGAGCTGGTGGGCAGCCGCATGCTCCAAGGCGAAGCGCAGCATGGCGAGCGTCTTGCCGGAACCGGTCGGCGCGGTGAGTGTGAACACCCCTGGAGCCGTCACCGCTGCCTCTCCGGTGGCTTGCCAAAGTGCTTCGCGCGCCGCAAGCACCTGAGCGTCTGCCCGGGTAGCGGCGCGGACGCGTTCACCCATGTAGCGATTTAGGGCGTCGATCCCCGCCTTGGGGTCGAGCGCTGACCCGGCTGGACGAACGCGCTTGCCTTGGGCGTGGCCATCGAAATGGGCTTCGGTATCCAGAAAATCGGCATCCACCAGGCACGAGAACAGCAGACGCACATCCAGCATGGCCGCGACGGCTTTCGCAAACCCACCTTGCAGGGCAACCGCTGTGGATGTCGGGGTGTCTGGTTGAAGGCCGTCGGCCTGAGCACGCTGTAAAAGTCGTGTGGTGTCCCGGTCACTCAGTTGCAGATTGAAGGGATGCCGGGCTGACAGCGCGTCCAACGCCATGGCCCGAAACGCATCGAGATTGCCCCGTTGCAAGCCGACATGATGGCCCTGTATCGCCAGCGCGGCGGCAATGGCACGGTGCTGAGAGAGCGCGATCCAGGCGCCTTGAGACCAGTGATCGAGCCCGGCGTCTTTGCCTTCCAGCCGTGCCTGAAAGCGATCCGCGTACTTGCCCAGGTCGTGCAGTAGTCCGGCGAGCGCGGCTTCTTGCGCCCAAGGCAAATTCCCGGCGAAGCGAGAGGCCAGTTTGGACGCCGCACCCAGGTGATCACTGAGCCGGTGCCGTTGCCCGACAGCATTGGCGCTATGCGCGTAAAAGAATCGCTCCGGCTCGATCCCGCGGTCTTGGTTGTCCGGCAGAAATCCCTTCATGAGCAATCCCTTGAATTTTCCTCAGCCACCCAATACTCGAACATGCCCCACCCGGCCGTAGTCGATGATCTTGCGATCTGCCGTCACCAGCGTGAGCCCCGCCACACGCGCCTCGCCGATCAGAAAACGGTCGGCCGGATCGGTGAGCAGGTCGCCGGGAAGCAGGGTGCTTTCGATGACGACTTCAGTGGTCAATGCCCGCAGGCGCAGCCCAGGCAATACCCTCCCTCGTCCGACCCAGTCTTGCAGCGGCGCGGAAAGCGCGATGCACTTCTTGGCCAACAGCCGGCCGATTTCCCAGACGCTGACCACGCTGACGTGCAGGCGCCGCTCATTGCGCGCCTCCTCCATCTGCATCAGCGTGTCGGTCGACAGGGTGTCCGCCATGCCTTCCGTGTACCAGAGCCAGATGTGGGTATCGATTAACAGATCGCTCATCACGGCGATTTCCCGGGCCGCATCAGTGGCCGGTACAACTCGTCTTCCTCGCCGGTTTCGGCCGCCAGCGGCTCGTGGGGCACATCGACGATGTCGCCCAGAATGGTGACGGTGCCGCGCAGGTAGCCGAACATCGATTCCCGGGTGTCGTCGTCGATCGGCACCAGCCTGGCCACCGGCTTGCCACGCTTGGTAATGACCAGCGGCTCGCGCGTGGCGGCGACTTCGTCCAGCAGCTTCAGGCACTTGGCCTTGAATTCGGCGGCGTTGATTTCCATGGATGGCTCCTCGTGACCAGTTGTGGTGGTCATCATGGGGTTGTGGTCGTTGTTACACAATCAAATCCGTGAGCGGCCTGGCCGATGGAATCGAGACCGGGGAGCGCCTGGAAAACGGGGATGTCGAGATCGCCGTCGCCGCGAGCCTGGCCATGTGGGCGTCGAAGGCGGTGCGCAGCGCGCCGAGTTCCGGCCAGGCGCCGCGCGCGGCGGCCTTGCCTTCATCCATGAAAGACTCGGTGTCGAGGAAATCGGCATCCACCAAGGCCGAGAACAGCATCCGCAGCCACAGCGCAAAGCCGGCCGGGCCGCCCGGAATGGCGCGCAGATTCGGCGCGAAGGCGCCGTGATCGAGGATTTCGGGCGGTGCCGCAGCCAGCGCTTCATCCAGTTCGACGCGGCTGGCTTCCGACGCGAGCCGCGCTTCCAGGCTGCTCGTGTCGGAGTTCCAGTCGTACAGCCCCGCATGGTGGCTGGCGATCAGATAGGCCAGCACCCGGCCGGCGCTGCCGAAGCGCTCGCAGGCCAGCAATGCGCCGGCGGTGGAATGGGACACCCGCCCGGCGCCGCCCTCGATGTGGGCGTTCTCGGCCTCGGCGCCGCTCGCCGCGCGCAGGTAGCGCTGAAACCCCGGCCGGTACTTGCCGAGGTCGTGCCACAGGCCGGCCAGATGCGCCCAGTCCTGCCCACCGAAGCCGGCCGCATGATCGGCGGCGCGGCGGGCAACCTCCCGGAGGTGGCTGTCCAAGAGGTGCGCATGGACGTGGGCATCGGCGCAGCGGATGTGCGCCAGATGGTCGGATTGAAATGCCACGAAATCCCCTCGCTCAAAGCCGCACAGGCTTATCGGTATCCCGCTCTCGAAACATGAATCCCGGTCCGGCTCGATAGTTTCATGTTTGATCTGTAAAACAAAATCATTTCAACGGAGTACGCACCATCATCATCCAAGTCCACCGCAAGCCCTTCCCTTCTCCTTTCCGAAATCCGAAGACAACTCCTTGGCCGCCGATCCCCGCCAGCCCGCCGTCGGGAATGGCGGTCGTGTCCGCATGGACGGCCAGCGGCAGCACGCCCGCACAGGGTCGAGAAGGCGCCGAACTTCGGATTTCGTTCATGAAATCCGTTTCTGGCGTTTTGTTTCGACAGGCCGGCCCGTCTATCCCGGGCGTGACGGGAATCCACCAAACTTCGGGGGCACCGACCTGCGCAGGAAGACAGTGGCGCACGAAAAAAGGCGCTGCCGACGGCAGCGCCCTTTGCGTCGATCCGGTGGATCGGATCAGCCCCCGATCGGCTTCGGTTCGAGTGTCGTCAATTCGCGGATGCGCTGCAGGATCTGCACCATGAAGCCACCGATGCCGAACAGGCCCCATCCGAGCACCACGAAGCCCCAGTGGATCGGCGCGGCGAACAGCTCTTCGGCGTAGAAGAAGGTATGACCCCATTCGTTCAGGCCCAGATTCGGCATGATCAGGACCGGCGCGCAGACCACCAGCGCCAGGGGGATCGAGACCCGGTTGCTGAAATAGGGCATGCGGGTGTGGATCAGGATGAAGCCCAGAATGGCGCCGACCGCGCCCAAGGGAATGGCGAAATAGAACAGTCCGATGTGGGTGGGGGTGAAGTCGGTGTCGCGGATGGTCACCTGATGCCAGGCCGCATCGGCCTCGACGTAGACTCCGAGGATCGCCACGAGGATCACGCTGCCCACGGCCATGAAGGCGAGGATGGCGTAGTAGATCGACAGCTCGCGCTGGGGCGACATCACGATCTGGGCGGGGCGGGTGAACCACAGCAAGGGGACGCCGACCAGACCGATCAGGGTGATGAGGATCCCCTGGGCGTACAGCAGGTTCATCCAGTAGGTCTGGAAATCCTGCTCGAAGTAGTCGAGCCCGACCGAAAAGGAAAAGACCTGCTGATACCAGCGGTACAGGCCAAACAGCAATCCCGCCAGCGCGATTCCGACAACTGCGGCCAGCCAAGGCATCCGGGGCGGACGGGACTCGTCCTGAAGCAGGCCCAGCGCGCCGAGCAGGCGCTGCACGAGCGACTGCGGCGCGGTGGGTAGCGTTTGGGGTTTGGTCACGGCGTTCATGGCGCGGCTCCTGTAGTGGACGGATGATCACGTTGATTGGCGATCATCTTCGCCATCGGACCGTCGGCGCGCCATGACATGGATCAACGGCGAGGACTCCCCCGCCGCCCGATTGTCAGAACCGGATCAGGGCCGAACCCCAGGTGAAGCCGCCGCCGAAGGCCTCCAGCAACAGCAATTGCCCGCGCTGGACGCGGCCGTCACGCACCGCTGCATCGAGTGCCAGCGGGATGGACGCAGTGGAGGTATTGCCATGACGATCGACGGTCACGACGACCTGCTCCATCGACATGCCGAGCCGGCGAGCCGTCGCCTGGATGATGCGGACGTTGGCCTGATGCGGGATCAGCCAGTCGACCTCCGACTTGTCGTGGCCGAAGCGGCTCAGGCATTCCTCGACGCTCTGTCCCAGCGTCGCCACGGCGACCTTGAACACCTCACTGCCGCGCATCTGGAGGTAGACGTTTTCGAGATTGCGGAAATCCCGGCCGACTCCGCCCGGGAATTCGAGCAGTTCACGATGACGGCCGTCGGCATGAAGCAGCGTCCCGATGATGCCCGGTTCACTGGCCGCCTCCAGAATCACCGCGCCGGCACCATCGCCGAAAAGCACGCAGGTGGTCCGGTCATTCCAGTCCACCAGGCGTGACATCATCTCCGCCCCCACCACCAGCACCCGCCGGGCATCCCCCATGCGAATGAACTTGTCGGCCACACTCAGCGCATAGATGAAGCCGCTGCACGCCGCTTCCAGGCTGAACGCGCCGATCCCGGCGATGCCGAGCCGCTCCTGCAGCATGGTGGCGCAGTTGGGGAAGATCTGATCCGGTGTGGTGGTGCCGACGATGATGAGATCCAGGTCCTCCGGCGCCAGACCGCCGGCAGCGAGCGCGCTTCGCGCCGCCTGCTCGGCCATCATGCTGACCGTTTCATCCGCGGCGCTGATGTGGCGCTCCGATATCCCTGTCCGTTCGCGGATCCAGGCGTCGTTGGTGTCCAGTCGCGCTTCCAGATCGGCATTGGTCAGCACCTGACGCGGCAGATAGCTGCCGGTCGCCAGGATCCGAGAATAGATCGATGTCACGTTTCCCCTCCGCGAGCCTGCCCCTGCAGGGCCGATCCCACCAGGTGGGCAATGCGATCCGGCACCGACATCCTCGCCGCATTCATGCCGAGCCTGATCGCATTGGCGAACGCCAGCTCGTCGGCTCCGCCATGGCTCTTGATGACGACGCCCTGCAGCCCAACGAGGCTGGCGCCGTTGTAAAGTCGTGGATCCATGCGGCCCTTGATGGCGTTGAGCACCGGCAGCGAGATCAGCCCCGCCAGCTTGGTCAGCAGGTTGCGGCCATACTCCTGGCGGATGTACTCGCTCAACATGTGCGCCAATCCCTCGCTGGTCTTGAGCGCGACATTGCCGACGAAACCGTCGCAGACCACGACATCGACCTTTCCCCCGTAGATGTCGTTGCCCTCGACAAAGCCACAATAGTTGATCGACGGATCAGCCTGCAGCAAGCGGGCGGCCTGCTTGACGGATTCGACGCCCTTGATTTCCTCCACACCGATGTTGAGCAGTCCGACCTTGGGTCGGTCGAGGTGATCGACCGCCTGCACCATTACCGAACCCATGACGGCGAACTGGTGGAGCTGCTCCGCCGTACAGTCGGCGTTCGCGCCCAGATCAAGCACATAGGTGTGTCCACGGACGGTCGGCAGCGCGGAAATGATGGCGGGGCGATCGACCCCCGGCAGCGTCTTCAGAACGAAGCGCGCCGTGGCCATGAGCGCGCCGGTATTGCCCGCGCTGACCATGACCGAACAGCGGCCCGACTTGACGAGGTCGAGGGCGAGGCGCATGGACGAATCTTTCTTGTTGCGCAGGGCCTTGGACGGCGCTTCGTCCATCTCGACCACCTGCGTCGCCGGGTGAATCACGAGGCGACTCGGCGCACCGGCCCGGCGACGTGACAACTCCGCTTCCAGAGCAGCCGGCTGCCCCACCAGCGTCAGATGGAGGTCTTCATATTCCGACAAGGCCGACAGGGCCGCCGGGACCGTGACCCGGGGCCCGTGATCGCCGCCCATGGCGTCCAGCGCCATGTGTATCGTCTTGGTCATCCTGGCTCCGCCGATCCGGCCCATGCACGCACATCGACACCCACGGGGTGGGTGGTCATGTCAAGCTTGCGCTGATTGATTGTCGTGGCACCGACGGGGCGGCGCGCCGCGACCGGATCATTCTTCGGCAGGACCGCCCAGAACCTTGCGACCGCGGTAGTGCCCGGTGGGCGTCAGATGGTGACGACGATGGGTCTCGCCCGTCACGGCATCCGCCGACAGGAACGGGCTGGTCAGCGCGTCATGGGAACGGCGCATGCCACGCTTGGACCGGGTTTTGCGGTTTTGTTGTACAGCCATGATCTGAAAACTCCATAGATTCGGCGAACCCGACCGGCCCGCATCGTTGAACTTCATCGGTCCCTTTTCAGGACCGCGAAAGGGTTGGCATCCCCGCCGCCGGAAAGGCCCGGATCGGGCGCGGCGCATTGTTCGTGGACCGCGACGATCGGCAGCGCGAGTATGGCCTCGTCTTCGATCAACTCGGTCAACCGGACCGGTTCGCCCCCGGTCAACAACGGTTCGGCTTCCGCCGGCACCCGGGACAGGTCCCGCTCGTCGGCCAATGCCACCAGATCCATCTCCGCGGCCAATCCCTGCTCGATCCGCTGCAGGCAGCGCTGGCAGACGAGCACCACGCGCCCCTCGATCGTGCCTGCGATGCGCGAGCGACCCTCGCTGTCCTGGTAAAACCGCAGGGCGAAAGCGATCTCGCCATCGGGTTCGGCAACCATGTCGCGGAGCCGATCGAACCGGGGGATCGCAAACCGCCCCTCCAGCCGCCCGCCGCGGAGGGCGAGCCTGTCGACATCAACCAGATCGGGCAAGGGCACGGACATAAGCGCGCGATCATAGCGATTTCAGGGCACTTTTGTAAACTCGAGCCGGCAAGCAGAGTCACAGATGAACCGTGTCGGGGAGTGGCGCCGGGCCCGGCAGACCGAACGCCGCGGGATAGCCGACTGCGGTGAGATAGAGTCCATCGGGGGGCGCCGTTACTCCCCCGCGCCTGCGATCCCGATGCGCCAGCACCTCGCCGGCCCATGCGGTGGACCGGTCGCCCTTGCCGATGCTCATCAGCACACCGGCGATGTTGCGCACCATGTGATGCAAAAAGGCGTTGGCCTGAATCTCGAGGACCACCAAGGGCCCTCTCCTGGCCACGGTCAGGGTCTGCACGGTCCGAACCGGGGACTTGGCCTGGCATTCCTGACCGCGAAAGGACGAAAAGTCGTGCTCCCCGATCAGCGACCGGCCGGCCTGCGCCATACGCTCGGCGTCCAGCGGGTAGTGGTGCCAGGTCACCCGCCCCGCCAGCAGAGCGCTGCGCGCGCGCGCGTCGTGGATCACATAGCGGTAACGCCGCCACTGCGCGCTGAACCGTGCATGAAAGGCATCCGGAACAGCGCGCGCCCATTGCACGGATACCGCGGGAGGAAGATGGCGGTTCACGCCCAGCACCCACGCGACCTGATCCCGATGCACCCCGGTATCGAAATGGACGACCTGCCCGTGGGCATGAACACCGGCGTCGGTCCGCCCGGCGGCGACGATGGCCGTCGGCGCCGCCGCCACTCGACTCAAGGCTGATTCGACACAGCCCTGGATGGTCGAAGCGGTATGTCGCTGGCTCTGCCAACCGTGAAACGCACTTCCGCTGTACTCGATCCCCAACGCGATCCGCATCCGCTCGCCATCCGATGCAGCCCGGCGCCGTGCGCGCGGGGCGCTCCAAAAAAAGGAGAGGGGCGATGTCGCCCCTCGTGATGCCGGGAGTCGACGCGGGCTAGAAACGGGCCGGCAACTGGGCCATCAAGGTCTCCGCTTCGCGCCGCTGGTCCGGCGTGCCGTCCTTGATCACCTCGTCGATGAGCGCTCGCGCGCCCTCCACATCGTCCAGTTCCATGTACTGACGCGCGAGATCGAGGCGAGTGCCGAAATCGTCACGCGTCCCGAAGTCCTCGATGTCGAGCGTGCCTGTACCGGGCACGTCCACGAGGTAGGACTGATCGGTGGCATCCCGAGTCATGCCGGCGCGCTGACTCACCTGCTCGATGAGTTCGCGAGCCTCTGCCTGCTGCTCGCCCGACCCCTCGATCAGGGCCTGGTCCAGTTCACGTTGGGCCGCGGCAAACTCTTCCATGCCCAGATAGACGCGGGCCATGTCCAGATGCTTTTCGACGGTGTCGTCGGCCTGGGTCCCGGCGCCCACTTCCAGATCGGTCTCCGACAAATCGAATACCAGTTCGTCGTCGCCGACGCTCGACGATGCGGCATCCCCTTGGCGGCTCAGGACCGTGGTGCGTTCGTCGGCAGGCGCAGCGGCATGCGCGCTGTCCGTGATCCGATCCGACGGGGCGTCGAGATTGAAGTCGAGAAAATCATCCCCGCCGGTCCCTGCCGGCACATTCTGGAACAACGCCTCGTCGGGGAACATCTGCTGTCCCATCACCATGCACCGTTCCCAAGCCGAATCGGCCTGCCCCTGCGGTTCGGCCGCCAGCAGCCTCGCATGCTTGAGGAACGATTCCCGGTCGGACATCGCGAAGAAGACCTCGAGCCGCTTGAGCTTCAGGTCGCGACGGTCGGGCTGTCGCTGCAAGGCCTGCTCGACGACGGCCAAGGCCTCCTCGAACAGGCCGTAGGTGAGGTTGAAATCCGCCTCGGCCAAGGGGTCTTCCTGATCGACACCCAGCGCGGTCTCCTTCTCGAACGGCGACATCCCCGGCTGGGTATCGGTGACCGGATCGGCTTCGGCGTCAGACACCGCTCCGGCCGCCTCGCTCGCGATCACGGGTTCCTGCCGGCGGAACCCCTGGGTGGGCGGATTGTTCTCCGTCGCATCATCGAGGACGAAGTCGATCGCTTCCTCTTCGACGTCGGGCGAGGACTTGCGGCGACGGTAGAACAGCCAACCGAGCGCCGCCGCACCGGCCACGACGATGCCGGCCAGCCACGTCCAAACGCTGCTGCCGCCGTCGGTGCGCTCTGCGACGTCGGTCGTCGGCGGCGCCGCGACGGCTTCCGGCGCAGCCGGCAGTGGTTGCAGTGCCGCCGCGCCATCGCTGCCCACCGCGGCCGGATCCACCGGCTGCGCTTCGGGCGCGTCCTCTGGCGATTTCTGCAAGGCCAGCGCCGTTGCGCTGTCCATCTGCACCAGTCCGGGCGTCTCGGCGGGGGTTTCTTCTCCGGACGCTGCACCGCCCGGGCCGGCGATCGACCCGGAGGCCGCAGCGGCGCTGGACGCCTCCGGGCCGGACGCCCCGAGGGGGGCATTCATGCCGGAAATCTGCCCCGCGCCGGTCGCACCACCGGTATTGCCCTGAGACGAAGGCG